>CAOKJC010000050.1 GCA_948468685.1 uncultured Clostridium sp.
CTGTTAAAGTTGATATTGATATCCCTGCTAATATCAATAAAATTATTATTGTTATAACAAGTGCAATTAGTGTTATTCCTTGTTTTCTTTTTAATTTTTCTCGCATATTCCTTTTCTCCTTCTTTTGTTTTTTTCTTATATTTAATTATATATTTTGTCATTTTTAGACACAATAAAAGCACTCATTTTTTACTGTGTACTTTTTTTACATAATATCTATTAATTTTGTTTTTAATATATTTTTTTTGATCTTTAACTCTTTAATAATTATTATTTATATAAACATTATCATAAATAGTGGGTAATGCTCTATTCCTAAATTATCAACATATATATTAGTATCCTTTTCTAATTTTATATACCTTGATACTGTTCTATAATTATTAACAATAGAATTTAACGATTTTGATTGTTTGTTATTTCCTGATTTTACTTCAATTGCTGTAACAACCCCATCAATATTCAATATAAAATCAATCTCTAATTGACTCTTTTTTTCATAATACATTATATTATTATATCTAGTTTGAATTTCTTCAGCACATACGTTTTCAAGAATAGCACCTTCATTTATATATAGTTTATCATCTAATATATCTTTTTGAATACCTTCTTCATACATTGACATTAACAATCCTGTATCTCTAACATAAATTTTAAAACAATCTAAACGTAAATTTGCTTTTAATGGTGCTGCTGGTTCTGTAAGGTTATAACAATAGTTTATTATTCCAGCATTCTTTAACCACTCAATACTACTACTATATTTTCTTTCCCCAATATTACTTTCTCCTAAAATATTTACATACGAAAATTTCTTGTTCTTTTTTGATAATTGTGAAGGAATACTATCAAATGTATTCAACACCTTTTGTCTAATAGATGTTTCTGCGTATTTTACAACATCTAATTTATAATCTTCAATCATTGATTTTTGTAAATTCATTACTTTTCCTAAACTTTTTTCTTTAACATATTCATCAACAATCCTTGGCATTCCACCTACTATTAAAAACATCCTAAATTGTTTATTTAATTGTGCTAATATATATTCATCAATTGGTGTTTTGTTTTCAAAACATTTCTTCATTTTGGAAATTAAATTTTCTTTAATTCCAACAGCCCATAAAAATTCTTCAAAATCTAATGGATACATATCTATGATTTTTTCATAACCAACTGGATATGATGTTATTTCTTTATAATACAATCCAAGTAATGAGCCTGATGCAATAACATCAATTCTTTTATCCATTGCAAAACTTTTTAATGCAACTCTTGCATTTGGACAACTTTGAATTTCATCTAAAAATAAAACTGTTTTTCCTGGTTTTATCTCTATATCTGGAAATGTTACTTCTAATTTCATAATTAATGTATTTGCATCTAAATCTCCATTAAATATGTCTTTTAATGTTGGAGATAATTCAAAGTTTATATAAATATAACTTTCATAATTTTCTTTGCAAAATTGTTCTATTATATACGTTTTTCCTACTTGCCTAGCACCACGTACTAATAAACATTGTTTATTTTCTTCATTTTTCCATTCTATAAGTGCTTTGGTTATTTTTCTTTTTAACATAGCTTTCACCTCTATATTATTATTATACAATTTTTTTGTATTTTATTCAAGTTTTTACTATCACTTTTATAGATTTGTTGCTATTTTTTACTAGCACTTGTATATGTATATTGCCATTTTATATTAAAACTTTTTAAAAATTTTATCTTAATACTATGAAAAATCGAACTCTATTTATCAAATTCAACTTTTATATAAATTTTTATTCAAAAAAATTTCAAAATTTAAATTATATATTAGATTGCAAATCCTGGTGCAATACTTGCAACAGATTGAGCAGCATAAAACGAACCTGCTCCTGTATTGTACACAACTGTAAAAGCATGAGAATATCCCTTATTAGGTGAACGTAGCCACCATTCATCTCCTCTTGAAATAGTATCTACTAAATTTGATGGTTTCTTTAATTTATTATTTTCTTCTGAATAATTTGGATTAATCTTTTTATAATATTTATATTGTTTTCCTTCTACAATCACTGCTTCTCCTCCAGCCCATATCTCTCCACAAGATAACAACCATAGTTTATCATTAGATATAGTTTTACTTTCTGCTTTATTATATATTTTAATATATTCTTTCTTTACTTCTTTTATATGATTTTTAATACTTATTAAACTATTGTAAACTGTTTCATTTAATGTTGTTCTTAAATTACATCCCCCCCATCCATTTGTATTAGAATTTGCTACATTCATTGCTAATTTATCTGTTATAAAATCAACATATTCAAATGATATCCCTGCGTATGTATTAGTTTTTCCATCTTCGTTGTTATATTCATTTCTATTTACTAACTCATCATGATTAAATCCTAATATTCTGACTTTTTTACCTTCAGCCAAAGTTATATCTCCAACACCTATTGTTACTGTCTTTCCATTTACTATTGTTGTTACTTCTTCTGTTGTTTCTTTATTTATTATATCATCATTATTTGATATTATTTTTGATGCCTCTGCTATTTCAGCCCATGTGTATAATGATGAAATATCTTTTGCTGTATGTGATGTATTTACTATTGGAGGTGGTACTATTACTGTTACTTTGCAAGCATCTGTTTTATCTCCGCAAGTTACTGTTATTGTTACCTCTCCTTCTGATATTCCCTTTATATTTCCATCTTGCTCTACTGTTGCTATATTTTCATCTGAACTAATCCATATAATTTTATCTGTTATATTACTTGGTTCTATTGTTGCTGTTAATTTTATATTTTTGTCTACTTCAATTGTTGCTTCTTTTTTTGATATTTCTATACTCGTTGCTGATATTCTTGTTGTTGCTGTAAATGTTTTCGCTACATTACTATTTGTTTCTTTTACTATTATTGTTACATCTCCTAATTCATCTTTTGCTGTTAATACTATTTTTCCTTCTTCTGTTTTATTTACTTCTATTATATTACTATCACTCGATGTTACTGTTACTTCTGGTTCTTTACTAATTTCTCCTAAATTTGTTTCTTCTGTATTTACTTTAATTTCTCCATTGTTAAATATTATCTCATAATCTTTTCCATCTATTTCTACAAAATATCTAACTGTTGTTCCATCTGAATATACAAATGTATATGTTATTGTTTTTTCTGTATTTCTTTGTACCGTCAAATTTTCTTCACTTACTGCTATTCCTGTTATACTGTTGGATCCTCCTATAATTTCTTTTATCTTATATCCTTTTTCCTTTAAATCACTAATTACTCCTGCTATTGTTGCATTTTCTCCTCCTGTTACTTCTTCTATTTGTCTGTTCATATATGATATTTTTGCAAATTCTTCTATTTCTTTTATTTCTGACAATCTTGTTGCTTCTTGTGCTTTTTGGAATAATCCACTTTCTGTTAAACTTGATATTGATATCCCTGCTAATATCAATAAAATTATTATTGTTATAACAAGTGCTATTAGTGTTATTCCTCTGTTTTTTCTTGATTTCTCTTGCATTTTCCTTTCCCTCTTTCTTTTGTTTTTTATTATTTTTAATTATATATTTTATTATTTTTAGGCACAAGAAAAGCACGCATTTTAACTGTGCACTTTTTTACATAAAACTCCCAATCCGATAAAATCTTACAAAAAATATGAGACAGCTTCGCACTGTCCCACTTGTCTCACATTATAACCTCAACATTATATATCCCATTATCCTGAAGTTTAATAGAATTATCAACCACTTCACCATTTAGTAATACTTTTTCAACTCCACAATTTTTTCCATTAGGATTCTTAACAATAATATTATAGAAGCTATTTTTCCATTTATATTTTATATTATAGTCTTTCCAATCCTTTGGAATACAAGGTTCTATACTCATAATTTCATCTCTTACTTTTAGTCCTAAAATAACTTCTATTCCTGCTTTATAATACCAGCTTGAAGAACCTGTGTACCATGTCCAACCACCACGACCTGCTAGATTATTTGCTCCATAAATGTCTGCTGGAATTGCAAATGGCTCTACTTTATATTTCTTAGCACTTTCTTTTGTCCTAGAATGTTCTATTGGGTTTATCATTCTATATAACTCAGTTGCTTTATCTCCAAATCCTAACATAGCTTCTGCAATTATAACCCAAATTGCTGCATGTGTATATTGTCCACCATTCTCTCTTACTCCTGGTAAATATGATTTTATATATCCTGGATTTAATTTTCCATTTTCAAAAGGTGGGTCTAACAATTTTATTATTCCATTTTCTTTGTCAACTAAATGATTTTCCAAGCTTTCCATTGCTATATATTTTTTGTCATTATCTCCTGCATTTGATATAGTACTCCAACTTTGTGCTATACTGTCTATTCTACATTCATCATTTTCCATACTTCCTAAAGTATTTCCATCATCCATAAATGCTCTTTTAAACCATCTACCGTCCCAACCATTTGTATTTAAAGATTTCTTTAATTGTTGCATTATTTGTTCATATTTTTCTATTTGAGATGTTAGATGTTGGAAGTTGGAGGTTGAATTTCCAATTTCTAACTTCTTATCTCTAACCTCTATTTCTCTAATAATTTTCATAAATCTTTCTAGTATATTATATAAGAAAAATCCAAGCCATACACTTTCTCCTCTACCTTTTGGACCAACATTACTAAAACCATCATTCCAGTCACCACTTCCAATTTTAGGAATTCCATTCTCACCAAAATCCAAACTTCTTTCTATTGCTTTTATACAATGCTCATATATTGTTCCTTCTTCATTTGATTTTTCATATTTATCATATCTTTCGTCTTCATTTTCCCCTAATACTTGTCCAGTTAAATATGGTGTTTTTTCTTCTAAAATTGAATAATCTCCTGTAAACTCTATATATTCACAAGTTAAATATACAATCCACAATAAGTCATCTGAAAATTTAGTCCTTATTCCTCTTCCTGTTTCTTCATGCCACCAGTGTTCTACATCTCCTTCTATAAATTGATGTTCACTATGTTTTATAATTTGATTTTTCAAAATTACTGGTTCTAAATATTTTAGTCCTATTGTATCTTGCAGTTGGTCTCTAAATCCATATGCTCCACCTGACTGATAAAATCCTGTTTTTCCTTGTAATCTACTTTGAATGATTTGATATATACACCATCCATTTAATATTATATTGATGGATTCTAATGGTGTATATACTTGAACTCTTCCTAATAGTTCTTTCCAGTAATTTTTTACAATTTCTAATTCTTGTTTACAATTTTGTACTTTACTATATTTATAAGCAATATTTTTGCTATCAATAATTGACTCTTCTGCTCCTAAAGTAAATACAATTTCTTTTTCTGATAAACTTTCTAATTCTATTTCAATTTCATAAGCTATACATGGTTCTTTTCCTAAACTATTTTCATTATTTAGACTTGGCTTTTTCAAACCTTCTGGATTTGATGGATTTCCACTTCCAAAAAAGAATTTTTTATCTCCTGTATAACTCTTTATTTTTTCACTATTTGATACATATATAATGCCATCCTTAAATTCTGTATTGTATAGATTTCTACTACAAATTATATTATTATTTTTATCATAATTTAAGTCTATATATCCATTTGATTTTATTTCATCTTCTCCTAAAACTGGCTTCATATAATAAACTATTTTTAATCTTTTTCTATTTAAATTCATATTTTTTAAAGTTAAAATTCCAACTTTTATACTATCTTCTTTTGGTACAAATATTTCTAATTCTTGTTCTATTCCATCATTTTTGTGCAAATATTTTGTATATCCAAAACCATAAATAACATTATAATTTTTATCATCTGGCATTGGGTTTAATCCAAGTGACCAAGCTTTTTTACTCTCTAAATCTTTTAAATAAATTATTTCTGATGGAATATCTAAATTTGCTTTATTTCCCCATGAAGTTACTCTATTTAATCTACTGTTTTTATACCAAGTGTATCCTCCCATATTTTCTGTAACTAATGTTCCAAATTTATCATTTGCCATAATGTGTGACCATACTGTTGGTAATCTATTTTCTTTATTTATTTTTATTAGATATTCTTTTCCATCTTCTGAAAATGCTCCATATTCATTATAATATTTCAATCTTTCTGGATTTTGTAATATGTCTATATTTTCTTGATTTTCAGTTTCTATCAATATATTTTCTCTTTCATTTCCAATATCTTTATATTTTTCAATATATTCTTCTTCCAATTCTTTAAGTGCATTTTCAATTCCACCTTTGCTACTATCAATTATAACTGATGCAACAAATTCTATTAGTTCTAAATCTTCTTTACTTATTTCATTTTTTGATACTTCAAAAATTCCTCCTCTTATATTTTTTAAATATGCCATTTGACTATTTAAAACAATTCCTTCTATTTCTTCTCTTACATAGTTTTCATAACTATGTTTTTCTTCATCTATTATTACTAATTCTGTTTCAAAATTTTTTGTTCTAATAAATTCATAAGCTTTTAATACTTCTTTTACTACATATGAGTCATTTAGGTCTTTAATTTTCACTAAAATTATCGGTATATCTCCTGAAATACCATATTTCCAAAGTTCACTTTGTTGATATTTTGTTTTTGGCAATTTTTCAAGCTTTATTTTTTTAGTAGGATTATTGAATATGATATATGATAATATTTTTTGATAATTTCTTATATCTCTTCCTTTTACTCTTAAATATCTCGACTCAGCTTCATTTTTTGCTTTTGATAATTCAAATGCTTTTCTAATATTTTCTTCAACCTTGTATTTTTTTATATTTTCTAAAGTTTTCTCTTTTTCTTCTCCTACTGCTATAATTAGATTTATTGTTGACTTTTCTTCAGGTCTTATTTTTAAGGTTCTCTTAAGTGCTACAATTGGTTCAGTTACTAATCCTATTCTTTTTGAAAGTGGATTTGAGTTTTTTACCATTTGTGGTGTCCCAATATTTCCTCTTCCGAATGAACTTTTCTGCGTCAATTTCGTACTCTAAATCCCCAATTGTTTCACTATTTGTGTATAAGTTTGCTCCCATATATATTTCTTGTTCATTTTCGTTTCTTTTTCTTCTTCTTACTACAATACTATTTGTTTCATTTTCATAATCAAATAATAGAAATAAATTATTAAATGCTGGGTGTGCATAGTCTTGTTCTTTACTTGATAATACTGGTTCAAAATAAGATGTTATTTCTAATATTTCTTCTTCATTTCCTAAATTTTCTAAAGTTACTTTTCTTATTTCAACAGGTTCATCTGGTGCTATTATTGTTTCTATTTTAGTTTTAATATTTCTATTAATCATTTCTTGTTCTATTTTATCTGGCATAAAACTAATTTGATATTTGTTACTTTCTGTATAATTTGAGCCCCATATTTCTTTTGTTCTAATATCTTTAATATCAAAAAATATTCCTTGTGAATAGTCTTCTGTATTTTTAAATCTGTTTATTAATTTATTATTATAAATACTTACTCCTTCACCTTTTTGGTTCATTGCAATAGAATAATTTTCGCTTGATATTACATTTCCTCTAATTAATTTTTCGTCTATTTTCTTATAAGTGTCTCTAATATAATCTTCATAATCAATATATTTTAATTTTTCAACTTTTTCTTTACTCTCTTTTGTTATAATTGCTGTATCTGGCATTCTTTCTTGCAATAAAATGTCTACTGCATTTATTTCTGGATTTTTCATAAATCTTTTCTGCAAAATATTATCATTAAATAAATTGTTTATTGATAATAAAATTAAACTTTGATGATGTGCCATATATGTTTTTACAATACTTGCTTTTTTTCCTTTTTCTACTCTTTCTGGTGTAAAGTCTATTGATTCATAAAATCCATATTTTCCATACATGCCTTCTTGTTCTAGCCTTTTTAAGTTCTGATATACTTCTTTTGGAAAATCTACTATTGCTAATACACTTCCATAAGATGATACTACCATTTCATCTGCTAGTCCTCTTTTTAGTCCTAACCAAGGTATTCCAAATGCTTTATATTGATAATTTGAATGTAAATCTTTTAAATTAAAAGCCGCTTCTGATATTCCCCATGGTATTTGTAATTTTTTTGCATATTCCATTTGACTCATTACCATAAATTTGCAAGATTCATCCAATAAGCTTCCTTTATATTTGGGAATATTTATATTTGGCATTAAATATTCAAATGATGTCCCTGACCAAGATATTAATCCTTTATACTTTCCTAATGTTGTTAATGTTCTACTCAGAGAGCTCCAATGCTTTGATGGTACATCTTTTTTAGCTATTGCTATTAAGCTTGCTTGTCTTGCCTCTGATGCTAATAAATCATAATATGAATTTGTTAATTTATTTTCTTCTATATTGAAGCCTATTGAAAACAATCTTTGTTCTTTACTGTATAGATGAGAAAAATCAGTATTTTTAATCAATTTGTCTATAATTTTTATTAATGATGTTAGAGGTTGGATGTTAGAGGTTAGATTTTCCAACTTCCAACTTCCAACTTTTAATCTCTCTTGTAGCCATGCTTTCACTACATATAAATACCCAACAAAATTCCCACTATCAACTGTTGATATATATCTAGGAATTAGTGGCTCTTTAGTTTTAGTGTTATACCAATTGTATAAATGTCCATTCCATTTTTGCAAACCATCTATTACATATATTATTTTTTCTAATAATTCTATTGCTTTTTTATAATCTATATATCCTAAATCATTTGCCGAAATTATTGCAAGTAATGATAACCCAATATTAGTTGATGATGTTCTTCCTACTATTTTGTCTTTTCTATCTTCTTGATAGTTATCTGGTATTAAATAATTATTTTTTTCATTTAAATATTTTTCAAAAAATTCCCAAGTTTTTCTTCCCACTTCCAAAACATATTCTTGCTCTTTCTTATCTAATATTTCTATTGATTTTTTTTCTTTTCTTTCCTTGCTTATATAGCACATTATACTTGGTGTAATAAGCCATATAATTCCTAAAATCAAAGCTAATACACTTTTTTGTGGTACATATATAGCAATCGATACAATTCCAAAAATGATATTTACTAGCATATTTTTGTTATATGACAACATATCTGTTTTAGCTTGTTTTTCTGCTTCTTCTGAAGTTGTCCATTCAAGTAAATTTTTATGACTTATTGTTAATCTATATAAAGTTTTTATTATTGCTTTTAAACTTATATATGCTTTATATGGTAAGCATCCTAAGGAAATTATTGCTCTTAAAAATATTCCTTTTATTCCAGAAACTTTTGGTGTGAATACCTTTTGTTTTTCTTCTCCTTCTTTTTTTCCAATCAAATAATTTAGTAGTTCTAATATATATGGCAATATTAAAATCCATAAAAATAGTATCGATAATCCTATACCTTTAATGTTATTGGTTACTTTTAATATACTTATATATATTAATGAAACTAAAATTGATATTTCAAATAAACTTCTTCTTAGATTATCAAATATCTTATACTTTGATAATAAATTTAATGGACTTTTATTTCCTAGCCATCTAATTATTTGCCAATCTCCTCTAATCCATCTTGAAAGTCTATTCATAAAACTTGTATATTTTGTTGGGTATCCATCCATTAACATACAATCTGAAACTAGTCCACATCTTAAGTAACAACCTTCTAATAAATCATGACTTAATACTGTATTTTCAGGTATTGCATTTTTCATTATTTTAGAGAAAACTTTTAAATCATATATTCCTTTTCCTGTAAAAATTCCTTCTTTAAAATTATCTTGATATATGTCTGAAATAGCATTTGTATAATTATCTATACCTCCTGCTCCTGAAAATATTTTTGTAAATAACGTTTTATAGCTTACATCTAAATTAATCCCAACTCTTGGTTGCATTATTCCATATCCATCTATTACAATATTTTTCTGTTCATCAATTATTGGCTCATTTAGAATATGTGCCATTGCTCCTACTAATTCTAAAGCCGAATTTAAAATTAAATCTGTATCTGCATCTAGTGTTATTACATATTTAATATTTTTTAATACTTCTTTTGATGCTCTATTTTCTATATTTTCTTGTATAGTATTTATTATAAATGGATTTTTTTGATGTATTATATATTCATTAAATTGATTTAATAATCCTCTTTTTCTTTCCCATCCTAAATAACAACTTTCTTTTTCGTTCCATTGTCTTTCTCTATATGCAAAATTGAAAATTGGAAATTCTTCATTTAAATATTTTTCATTCAGTCTTTTGCATTCTTGTTTTCCTGCATTTATTATCTCTTCATCAAACTTTTCTTCTTTTACGCTACTTTGTGAACAATCTCCTAATAATGCGAAATATAAATTTTCTGATTTATTAGCTAAGTAATATCTTTCTAAGTTTTGAAACATCTCTTGAACTTTTTCTTTATTTTTTATTATTGTTGGAATAACTACAATACACGAATTTTCTTGATTTATTCCTTTTGAAAAATCTATTTTTGGTATTAATTTAGGTTTAACAGTTTTATTTAAAATATATTGAGCTATTTGAATTATAATCTCACTTGATGGTATTAAAAATAGTACAAAACTTAATACTGATATTGGTATACTTTGGACTTTTAAATTTAATATATAGCTTAGAAATATTGATACTAATATACTTAAAACTGATACAGCTAAAATATAATTTTTTACTTTTTGTTTTGGTGTTTTTTCTTTTTTTTGAGCATATTCTAATTTGTTATATAAATCATTAATCCCTTTATCAATTAGATAATATCCTATATGTGATTTTTTATTTATTCCTTCTCTTTCAAAGTTTTCTTGAGCTATTTCTAACATTTTTCTTGCTATATATATTTCAGATATTTTTGTTTTTTTGCTTATTTCTTTTATTTTTCCTCTATAATATTCTTTTGTTTTATAGTCCATTTTACTATAAACTTGAGTTGGATCTTGTTTTAATATTTCTTCTACCCCATTAATTTTCTCGAATATTTCTAAAAAGTTTATTCTTTGTATTTCTTTTATACTTGTTATACTATTTCCTATTAAAACTTTTTGAATTGCTATTTCAAAATGTTCTCTTTTTATTACATCAGATACTGTTGTTCCTAGTCTTTCTACTATTTCTTCTAATATGTTTAAATATGCATTTGCTTTTTTTCCATATCTTTTTAAAATATATGACATATATTCTATAAATGGGTATTTCATATTATTAAACATTTCTTTTTGCATTTTTATATTGTTGCTTTTGTATTTTATATCTATTTTTTCTTTATTTTCAATTAACCTTTCTGCAATGTTCTCTGCTTTATATTTTTGCATTTGACTACTATAAATTTTACTACATACATCTGTTATATTTTCTATTATTGCTATTTGTAGAAACATACCTATATTCCATATTTCATCCATGCTTAATGTTTTTTTATTTTGATAACTTATTAAATAGTCTTCTAAGTTTTCTCTTTCTATTTTGTTTTCAGAATAAGCTACTATTTCTGATGCCAATACATATATTCTTGCAAACCCTTTATATTCTCCATTTGATATTCCTACAAAGTTTATATATTTTTTTAATGTTAGTTCTTTTTGAATTTGTTTTACTGTTTCTTCTATTATATAAAAATTGTCTAATAGCCATTCTCCTGCTGGATGTATGTTTATTCCTAATTTTAGATGTTCATTTAATAAGTTATATACTTCTTTTATTGTTCTATAATTTTCTAACATTTGTGGTATTGGGTATGTGTCTTTTTGTGATTTTGATGTTGTATTATGGCTGGAGGCTATTTTTTCTAAGTAATTTTCTAATTGGCTTTTTTCTAATATGGTTCCATTTATTTTTAGTTTTCTGTTTTCTTTCAAAAAATTCCACTCCTTGTAAACAATAATTTTACTTAATTGTTCTCTATGTTATAAATACATAAAAATGTTGATATATTAATATTTTGAAGTTCAAGACCTAATGATAGACCCTAGCTATGTTTTGAACAAAAAATATTAATATATCAACATTTTTAACATTTAAAACAAAAAGCAGAGAACAATTATATTTTTTGTTTTATTGTTTGCTAAAGAGTGGTAATTTATTCAAAAATTTAATAAATATGTATTCTTTATGAATTTGCTATTTTTTCTATCTTTTTTTGACTAAAATGTGTTATTTCTGAAATTAAATCAATTGGCATATTTCTTTTTAGCATTTCTTTTATAATTTCTGTTTTTCCTTCTCTTTTTCCTTC
>CAOKJC010000051.1 GCA_948468685.1 uncultured Clostridium sp.
TTTCCACTATTTCAAATTTCATTTCCTTCACCCACTAGAATATATCAAAAAAAGGAACTTTTTTTACAGCCCCCTTTTTTCGTTGGTAATTATAAATCTTATCATTTTTTTACTTTTTTTACCTTTTTATTTTTTTCTTTCTATTTATGATATCTTTATAATAACATATTTAGTTTTTCTTAAATTAAAAAATTTAAGAAGGAGGTAAATATATTTTATACAAAAGAAAAAAGTATATAGATACAATGTAATTTTGAAGAATAAATAATTGATTTGACACAAAAATAACTATTTGTTATTATATTAAAAATAACTATTTAAATTTATATAACAAAAATATTTTAAATTCAAAATTACTATTTATTATTTTAAGGAGGAGAATAAAAAATGAAGTCAAAAAAAATATTCATTTCATGTGTTATATTAACATTAATTATTGTACTTAGTGCAATAGTATATGCATCAAGTAATATACAAAAATCACAAAAAATATTACCAGAAGAAAAAATAGCCAATATAGGGAATAGCTATGAAAAAATTACAAATATAGATAAATTTGATAAAAACTTATTAATTAAAAAAGTTAATGAATATAATGCTTTAATTAATAATAAAGTAACAAAAAATGCACTAAATATAAAAGAAGAGAAAACTAATTTTTATAATAATGAGATTGACTCACGAATTGAAACTGTTATAAATACTGGAGATGAAGTCTATTGTTTAAACGCTATAAGTGGTGACTTAATATATTATATTAAGAATTCTACTGCTAGTGCTTCTTTTGTAGCATCAGTTAAGTTAACAGAAGAAGAAATAAAAGAAATAGGATTTGAATTATTTGATACTATAAAAGGTGAAAAATATAAAGATTATGTATTTACATCTTTAGAACAATATGATGAAGAGCTTTGGACAATTAGATTTCATAAATGTTATGATGGATTAGTAAATTCAGGAGAAGCAGTAAAAATTTCATTTTCACCAATTAGAAAACAAATTGAAAATTTAGTAATATTAGATTATCCGTATACAAATAATGAAATTGAAATTTCAGAAGAAGAGGCTTTAAAAACAGCTAAAGAATACATGAAAAAATATACTAGTGCAACAGATATGAAAATGGAAATTATGATTGTAAAGCCTAATTACTTTTGGTATAAAAATTTAGTAGAATACAAAAGTGTTAATTTTAGACGAAAAGCATATGTGTTTACTTGCAACAATGATGCTAATACCCAAATATATGTTGATTGCACTACAGGTGAAGTTATAGGAGGAAATAAACTTGTAGGAGGAGAAATGTAATATGAAGAAAATTAAAATATTTTATACAATAATATTATTTTTGATTATATTAACATCTTTTTTTACTATATCTAAAGCAAGTACTGATCAGGTAAAACATTTTTTAATGTCTAATATTCAGAATGATTGAGGAGTATCAACTGTAATGAACAATACAATTAATACTTTTAATAAATTAGGTTATAATAATGTTTCAAACAATGGTTCTGGGGGGTATGAAACTTCATCAATTCAAGCTGTACTTAATTACATTAATGTTTCTGGAAATAACTATGCATTTTCTTATTGGGGACATCGGTGGCTATAGAGATGGTATTCATCAACTTAATGATGACAATGGAGCTATAACTCAATATGATATGAAAGGAAATTGGCATTTTGTTATGATACATGCTTGTAGAAGTGGTCAGACAAGTGCATTTGCCGATGCTTTACATATTACAGGATATAGCAATAGAGGTTTTATTGGATGGTTTGATACAATTAGTAATTATGCTTTAGTTGAATGGAGTCCAAAATTCTATTCTCTTGTTGGTAATACAACTCTAACAAATGCACATAAAACGGCAGCAGAACAATGTGAATATAGTACGCCTGCTAGATTCTTTGGAGATAGAAATTGGTATGGTTGGGCATGGTAATTAAAAATATAGACAAAAACATAATAAGCTTATATGTTTAAGCTTATTATGTTTTTATTTGTTTATAATTTCAAATTCATTTGAATATAATTCTTCTAGAAAATATCCAATATTATAAACAGGTTTTACTATTCTATAAGTTCCATTCTCTAGCACTCCATAATACTTTTTGCAATCTAATTTTATTCTTAATTGATTATTTTCATCAAAGCTATTTGCATAAGAATAGAAAAACAAATCATCACTTATTTTTTCAAGTTCTTGCCAATTACCATCTATTTTTTTTTGAATTCTAAAAGTTTGAGTCCATCCATACTTAAATTTATTATTATCCGTAATTAAAATTTCTAATGAATCTCTTTTTATAGTATTATTCAAAATTTCTATAGACACATCTTCTGGACTACGCTCAACTTCTTGCCAATTAGGAATATATTGTTCTATATTATTCTCATTATTATCAGCTATTTCTTTGCTTTTATCAATATTTAAAGATATTAATGTGTATAAAACTACTGTCATAATTATAATTGCCAATAATATTATTAAAAATTTTTTATTCATTGTATTTTCCTCCATAAATTACTATGATTATATCATAATTTTAACAATTATTCCAATTTATTTTTACTTTTAGTTTATGTTTTAAATGAACATTTATTATATTTTATTTTTTATTTATACAATATATCTAATATTTTAGGAAGTTTAATTTAATATTTCTAATTCTGGATAAGTACAATACAAAAAAGGAATTTGACACTCTATATTTATTAGCTCTTCCCTATCAGGAAAAGCTAAAATAAATTTATCAGCAGTAGGGAGTGTAGAGGATAGGAATTTACTAATTTTATAATTCCTTTTTTATTATCTTCTTCAGCAACAATAATATGGTAAAGTAAATTATCTTTTGTCAAAAAAGTTATTACTTTTAATTTATCAATTATAAAATGGTCCATTTTTTAATATTCTTATTAAATAACCATAAATGAATTTCTTATTTTCATTTATTTCTGTTACTTTTATCAATACATTATCTAAAAAATGAGGATAATTATTAAATTTAGCTAGAATTCTTACTAAACAAGTTACATTTGTGTTATCAAGTTGAACTATAACACCATTATTTTGTTTTGGAAACGCAATTACTTTGCCTGTTTATTTCCTATTTTCTGTTATATACTTTCGTATGTTTTTAAATGGGTTTTCTAAGAAGTCTTTTCCACTTAAATTAAATATATTTTTTTGTATATTTATATCTTTAATTTTTACTTTTAGATATTCACCAGTAGAATACAGATTTTTACAATTTACAATATATGTATGTTGTAATTTATCAGCTTTAATTATTACTTCTTTTTCCATTTTGATTTTGCTACTGCTAAAATGCAGGCATATAAAAAGAAGCTAAAAAAGCGTCTAAAAATAAACCTATAAAAAATCGTAACATTTCAATTCCTCCATTAAATTTATTGATTTTTCTTAAGAATAGCGATGTACTAATTAAAATAAGCCTTTTACATATTTTGCTAAACTTAAGATGTGGTGCATCTTAATCTGAAGGTCCTCGGTTCGAAACCGAGATGATGCACCAAAAAACCTTAAAATATTCATAATATATTTTAAGGTTTTTTTATTGTTTTTATTTTATATTTCTTGTGTACTTTCAGAAATATCACTATTATTAGAACTTTGGCTATTATCTACTATATCAGGATTTTCTGTTGGTTTTTCTTCTACTGGTGGTTTATTTTCCTCTGGCTTTTCTTCTGGTTTCTCTTCAGGTTTATTATTTTCTGTATTATTATTTGAATTATTATTATTATTACCTGAATTTGTATTATTATTTGTTGATGCCCCTTTTGTTCCTCTTACTATAATTCTTTGCATTGCATTATAAGTATCTTTTGAAAGAAGTGTTCTAGAAACAACTTTTCCATTTAAACTTTTAACTAGATATGTTTCTGTAATAACTCCATTTGCTCCAACTTGAGTAACTTTCTCTTTTCCTGTTGCTAAATTTTTGTCATCTTCATATTTTACTGTATATGGTATAGTCGAAATAGTTCTTGTGTCAAATGAAATTGAATATTCAACTTCTTCTTTAATTCCATATATAGAAACTGTTGCAATTCCATTAGAACAACTTGCTTTTATTTTTATTGCATAATTTCTTGTATTCTTGAATTTAAAATCAGTCATTCCATAAACTACTGTTGCATCTTGGCCTGCTGGAATATATGATGTTACAAATTGATGGTTTCTTCTTTCTACAATTCCTAAATTAGCTTTTAAAACTGCATTATATAATGTTGATGATATTTGGCATATTCCTCCACCTATTCCATCTACTACTCTTCCATTTTCATATACTGCTGCATTTTTATATCCTGCTGCTACTGTTCTTTCTCCTAATGCTTTATTATATGAGAAAGTTTCTCCTGGCATCACAACTTTGTCATTGATTTTTTGACATGCTATAATTAAATTTGTACTTCTATCTTTTTTACTTGCATCATATCTTGTTGTACATGTTCCCACTAAATCTGGAAATGCTTCTGAACCAATCTGCGATGTTGTAACTTTTGGTTCAGTAATTGTTAGTGTTATTTCATATTGTTCTTTATCTTCTTCCAATATTTTTTTTGCTTCTTCTAAATTAAAGTCTATTCCTTTAACTTCTGGGTGTATTGTAAATGGGTCTTTTGTATAATATGCATCTTGTACTTCTTTATAAACTTCTTCATGTATTTTATCTATATCTATTTTTTCTGGTATTTTATTAATTACTGGTATTTCTATATATTCTTCATTAAAAAAAGGTTCTTCAAAATTTCTTTTGATTTTTTCTATTAAATCTTCTGTATTAATTTTTAATCCTTCTTTTCCTTTTGTAATAATTAACTTGTCATTTTCTATATAATAATCTGGTTCTACTACTGCTTCTGGTATATTTGCTCCTATATCTTCAATTGTCTTTTTAGCTATTTCTTCATTTATTGCCATATTTACATTTATATCTTTTTTTCCCATAAGAGCTAATAAAATATTATAATTATTTACAATAATATTATTATTTTTTCCTACTGATATTGCTTCTTCTACTGCTTTTTCTATGTCATAATTTGCTTCTACTAGTTTTGGATTTATTGTTGCATCATATTCTTTATATTTTAATGTTATATCTTTTTCAATTTTCTCATTATATACTAATTCAATTTTAGATTTTGCTTCCTCTCTAGATAACCCAGAAACGTCTATTCCTTCAATTTTCATTCCACTTACTATATTATTGTTGTTTATATTTATAATTGCAAAGATTGTTGAAAATATAAGTGCTATTATAAATATAATAGATACTATTATGATTGGTAGAATAATATTTTTTTTGTTTTTAGGCTTTTCTTCCTTTTTGTTTTTTTCTACTTCTTTCTTTTCCTGTATATTTTTGACTTCTTCTACATTTTCTTTTTCATTTGATGTTTCTATTATTTTATTTTCTAGTTCATCCCATTTTAAATCACTTTTTTCCATTATATCATTCTCCCTTTTTATATCATTAATTTAATAGTATCATATTATTTTCTTTTTTACAATATGTTTTTTCTGGAATAAAATAGCTATTAAATATATTAAAAAATTAATATATATGTAAGAAATATAAAAAAAATTGATATGTTAATATATCAATTTTTTTATTTAATTTACTATATTTTTTGTTTTAAAATTCTAGCCATTTGAACTCCTGAACAAGATGCCATCATTAGACCTCTTGTCATTCCTCCACCATCACCTATTGAATATAAACCTTTAATACTTGTTTCGAAGTTATTGTCTATATCTATTTTGTTACTATAAAATTTAATTTCTGGTCCATATAATAAATTATCTGGATTTGCAAAGCCTTCTACAACTTTATCCATTGCCCTAATAAATTGCAATATATCTGTCATTGTTCTATATCCTAAAGCAAATGTTATATCTCCTGGAACTGCTGCTGTAAGTGTTGGTACTACTGAATTTTTCTTTAACTCTTCTTCCCATGTCCTTTTTCCTCTGTAAATATCACCTAATCTTTGAACTACTATATTTCCATTTCCTAACTCATTTAAGTTTTTAGCTACATTTCTTCCATAATCAATTGGTTTATTAAATGGATATGTAAAATTATGTGATACTAATATAGCTAAATTAGTGTTTGTACTTTTTCTATCTTTATATGAATGTCCATTAACTAATGTTATATTTTCATCATATACTTCTGTTGATACAAATCCACTAGGATTTTGGCAAAATGTTCTAACTTTATCTCTAAATGGTTCTGGTCTTCCTATAAATTTTCCTTCATACATATATTTATTTACTTTTTCCATTACAGAATCTGGCAATTCATATCTTACTCCGATATCAACTGTACCGCTTTTTGTAGCTATGTGATGTTTATCACACATATTTGTTAACCAATTTGCACCTTTTCTTCCTACTGCAATAACAACATTATCTGAATATATTTCTTCTAATTTTACCTCTTTGTCTATATCTTTAGATGGTTTTACTTTAACACCTTTGATTTTTCCTTCTTCTATTATTAAATCTTCTACTACTGTTTCAAATAATAAATTTATCCCATTCTCTTCAATATATCTTTCTATTTTTCCATACAATTCATGACTTTTTTCTGTTCCTAAGTGTCTAATAGGTATACTTATTAAATTAATACCTTCTTTTTTTGATTTTTTATACATTTTAGATACTTCTTCTTTATATTCTGTTCCTTCTAACTTTTTATCTGCACCAAATTCTAGATATATACTATCTGTATAATCTATTAATTTCTTTGTTTCTTCTACTCCTATATATTCTTGTAAAACTCCTCCTACATATATATCATCATCTTCTTTATTATATAGTGATAATTTTCCATCTGAAAATGCTCCTGCTCCTGAAAATCCACTAGTTATATTACAAAATGGTTTGCATTTTATACATTTTCCTGTTTTCTCAATTGGACAATTTCTTTTTTCTACTCTTTTTCCTTCTTCTATTAGTAATACATTTTTTCCTTTCCCCTGTTTTACTAATTCATAGGCTAAAAATATTGAACTTGGTCCCATTCCTACAACAATTGCATCATACTTTTTCATACTATCACTTCTTTCCATCTTTTTTCCTTTTTATTTTATTTTTCTTAAGTGTTATTTATTACTTTTCTTTTTGTTTTATTAACGTCATCATTTTATAATATGCATTTTATTTTTTCAAGCATTTTATAAAATAACCTTAAAAAATACAAAATTTCTAAATTTTTTACAAAAAACACTTGAACATTATTAAATTTAATATTATAATGTTTGTAGCAAAAGATAAAAAGGGAGATAATGTCAATGGAATTAGTTAAAAATATATTTTTTAATACAGATAAATTAGTAGAAAATAGTAATGTTAAAATATCATATACAGGAAAATTTTTTCAAGAAAACTTTGAAAAGGTTTTTATTCATTATGGGTTTGGACTTAATTGGGATAATGTAAGTGAAGTAGAAATGGAAAAAACAGAACTTGGTTTTCAAGCTGAAATTTTTTTAGGAGAAGGCGATTCTTTCAATTTTTGCTTTAGAAATGGTAATAATGAATGGGATAATAATGATTGTAAAAATTATACTTTTGAAATAGAAAAAAGACAAAATGAATTGTTAGTTTTAGAAGATGAACCTGTATCATTGGGTAGTGCTAGAAAACTAAGAAAATCTTATTTATGGAGTAAAAAAATTCGTTTAGCAGTATATAAAATAATAACTTATTTCCCAAAAATAATTTCTGGAAATTATAGAAGAAAATTAAGTGAAAATTAAGTGAAAATTCATTATAATTCATAATTTTATATTAAAAGTTGATGTATTAATATTTCTTGTTCGAGACCTTTAGGTAGACCCTAGCTATGTTTCGAACAAGAAATATTAATATATCAACTTTTTTAATTTACTATTATAGTTTTTATGCCCATCCACCATTAATTGATATTATTTGTCCAGTTGTATATTCATCTTCAATTAACCATTCAATACATCTTTCGATGTCTATTGAATTTCCTATTTTCTCTAATGGAATTTCATTTTTTATATTTTCAATTTCTTCTTGGGTTAATCTTTTATTCATATCTGTATTTATAATTCCTGGAGCTATTGAGTTTACTCTTATATTAGATGGTCCTAATTCTTTAGCTAGTGATTTGGTCATTGCATCTATTCCTGCTTTACTTACACTATAATGTACTTCACAAGATGCTCCTATTACTCCCCATATTGATGAAATATTGATGATACATCCATTTTTATTGTGTATCATATTTTTACATGCTTCTTGTGACATATAAAATACTGAATTTAAATTTGTATTTATCATCTTTTTCCAGTCTTCGTCTGTTATTTGTGTAAATTCTTTAAATTGTGATATTCCAGCATTATTTATTAGTATATCTATTTTTCCATACTTATTTATTGTATATTCTACAAGCTTTTGAGCTTCTCTTCTTGTAGATACATCTGATTTAAATATGTCTATGTTTATTTTGTTCTCTTCTAATTCTTTTTTTAATTCTAGTATTTTTTCTTCTGATTTATTATAATTTGCTATTATTGTATGTCCTTTTTTTGCTAGTTCTTTTGCTATTTCTCTTCCTATCCCTCTTGATGCTCCTGTTACTATTATAATTTTATTCATTTAACTCCTCCTATTAAAAGCATTTATATAAATAATTATACACATTTTTATTTTATCTTTCAACTAATCTGAATATTTTAAAAGGCAGGGATAAACTTCATCCCTGCCATAAGGTTTTTAGAACTTCAATTCTCTTCGCTATCTTCTGACATCAGCCAATTCCTTAGTGCTGATTTTACTTTTCTCTCAACCTTTTTCGGCGTTCCTTTAATCTGTTCTACTTTCTCAATACATTTGGGCATCTCTTGCTTTACTGTGTCTGCAATTCCAGCTCCAATGATACTTGCAGTATTAATAGCTTCGCCACACTTGTTTTTTGCTTCTTCAGGAATTGCTTCAGAAACAATATTTTTTGCATCTTTATATCCTCTTTTTATACTTCCAAATATTGTTCCTTCTTCAATATTTTCTACATCTTCACTTATATCTTCAATTGTTTTTTCAATAACATAAACAAAATCATCTTCAGTATATATCATATCCTCTTCGATCATGTTTAAAATTCCTTCTGCTCTTTCAAAATATTTAGGATACTTTCTTAAGTCTCCCATACATGATACTAACCGTATTAAGTTTTTAAACTTATCCTCTCCTGTCTCAAAAGCATTTTTAATTTCCTGTAAATCAGTAATGATTCTTTGAAGTTCTTCTTTTTTCATAGTGTCTACCTAACCTTTCTGAAAAAATTGTTTTTCGTTGCTTGCTTATTATACCACATTATGTTAAATATGTCAATGTAAATCACCATTTGCTATCCATATTCTGTGTTGTGCTACAATTGATGTGAACCAAAATAAATAAAAAAGCTCACATCTGTAAATTTAACGATTTAGATGTGAGTTTTTATTGATTATTTTCTGAAAAATTTTGTTAAAAATCTCCAAATTTTTGTATACCATTTCATATCTTTTATTTCCATTAAAGCTATTTCTTGCTCTTTTTCTGAATTATCTACAGTGGCATTTTTATTATTACTAAAAATGTTATCTGAACTATATTTTTCTCTTTTTATATTTTCAATCTTCTCTTGGTTTTGATGTAACAAGCTATTTAACGTTTTTTTTTGATTTTCAGTTGCAAAGTAATCTCTAAATAAAGAAATCAATATTGCATTTGCTTCTTTAGAAATATATTGTTTGGATAAATCTATATTAGGATTGATATTATAATTATAATTCTTATCCATATTATTTTTGTAAAAATCAATTTTTTCTTGAGGAATTTTGGAATATTCTTCTACTGAAAAATATTTTAATATTTCTAAAACTTCTGTATATGCCTTAGCATAAGTATCAATCATCCTTAGTTTCTCCTTCAATTTGATTCTCTTGTAGTTTTCTATGTTCTTCATTATCGATTCTTCTCACATCTTCTGTTGCTATTCCTTGAGTAATAGCATTTGATACAACTGATTTCATTGATATTGTTTGAGATTTAGAATACTCACTTTCCAAAATAACTACTTGCTGTTCATCATAAATTCTAAATAAAGGATTTTCTTCATAGTTTTCTGGACTTGAAACTCTATCTATAATTTCATCTATAAATTTATGTTTTTTTGAATAATATTTATGAATTCTTTTCTCAAAATCTTTTTGTTCTTCTTCATAATCCTCTGACTTAAATTCTCTTTTTACTTTCCATGTTAAAGAAAAAGTATCTAATTTTTTGGAAGAATTCAAAATCTCTTCTATATATTGCTTAGCAGTATAACTCCTTCCATCGTTCAAATTTACTTTTCCAGTTTTAGACATATATTGAAACAAGTAATCTCTAACATATTTATCACCAGTTATTAAGTCCTTTTCATTCATACTAATCATAGGACTATTACTTACAAACTCTTTATTTAATAAATCAGGTCTTAATGTTTTTACAAATTCATCAACATTCATATCTACTATCTTTCCATCTTGTTCTACTTTGATTGTTCCGTTATTATATGGTATCGTATATTTCCCCATTCTGTTGTATGCTTCATTCATTTTTGCCGTTTTTTCAATTTTAATTTGTTCTTCATTATTAAAATATTGATTTATTTCCTGTGAAATTTGTAGCAATGTTGATTTTCCTATCCTTTGAGTATATTCTTCTAATTGTTTTTGAGAGCTTTTTTCTAATTCTCTATAAATTAATTCATAATACATTTCCTTACTATCTTCTATTAATAATTCTTTATTAGGCAAATCTGATTGTGTTAAATCACTTACTTCTTGATTCATATTTTGCACTAACTCAATTACGTTTTTCTTTGTACCATCTAAATTATATTCTTTCTGTAAAATTGGGAACAGTTGCAAATACTCTATAAATCCTCTCTTACAAATAATATCATCTAAAATTGGAATTGTTATATCATTTCGTTCGCCTAATCCGTTACTTAAATAATGTACTTTACCATTATCCAACGTAGCATCAGCTTTATACATTAAAGAATATTTCTTTCCCAATTCAATATCTCTTAAGTGTTTTAATTCAGGGGTACCTAAAAATTTATAAAGTTTACTATATGCAACATAATTTGCATCGTTTTCTGTTATAAATGAAGCATAATTATGATTTTTTCCTTCGTGATAAAATCCTTGTATACAATCTTCACGGTCATATAAAACAAAGTCTCGTGCATACATTAAAGCAGTCTTATTACTAATTCCTATATCTACCATAAAATGTTGTTTTTGATGTTGAATTTCATGAAAAATAAATTTTAAAGTTTCTTGTCTTGTATTTTCATCACTATTTACTAATTTTTCACAAATCATACCTAAGTTATATGCAATTTTAGGCTTTTCTATTATTACTTTTTTATTAATAATATCTTTACCTGAATGCTGAAGCCCATAAAATTGTTGAAATTCAAAATCTTTAATTTCTAATCCAATATCATTTTCATCCTCTGTCAAATCTGGATTATAATGATAACCAATTTCTTCTATTTCCATTTGAAATATTTGTGTAATAAATTTTTTTATCACTTCTTCTTTTTCATCATATGAATCATTGGAATTATTCCTTAAATAGTTCATAAATTCCTGAACAACTTCTTTTTCTGAAATCCTTTTTTCCATTGTTACCTCACTTTATTTTCTAATTTTTATATTATTAAAAAAATATAAAGCTACTTTATTTCTTTCAATTTCAAAATAAAAAGTCAGTAATTAAGCCTATGCAAAACTACTGACCTTATATGGAGCAATACTCTTACAAGTTACGAACTCTCTTGTTCTCTTTTTAAATCATTTTTAATTTAACATAAATTCATGTATTTTGCAAGCTTTTTTCAAGGTCTTTATTTTATAATATTTTTCTATTTTTTTAAATATTGCAATGCATCTGATGTAATCTTAATTATAACTATTTAAAAAACTAAATTATAAGATTTAAACTTATCTTTATATATTACTTTGTTTTATGCTATCATATATTACTGATACTGGAAAGTATTTATAATTTAATTTAAAATTATAAATATTATTTTTTTTATCAGAAAAACTAACAATATAATTTCCATACTCTTTCGAAAATTCTATGTTATTATATTT
>CAOKJC010000052.1 GCA_948468685.1 uncultured Clostridium sp.
CTGCTGTTGGCTCTGTGTTTACTATTGCTTGCTCTGTTGTTTGATTAGGTTTTACTTCTGCTGTATAAGTTTCTGTATTTAGTAAATAACCTGTTGGGCTTGATTTTTCTTTTATATAGTAAGTTCCTTTTCTTAATTTTTCTAACTTGATTTTTCCATTTGTTACTGTTACATCACGATTAAATCCATTTTCTCCTGTTACATTAAATATTGCTCCGTCAACTAAATCTCCATTTGTGTTTAGTTTACTTAACTCTAAATTTCCTAAAAGATTTATTTTGAAACTTAAAGACATAGTTACAGGATCATTGTAATTCAAAGAGTATAATTGATTTTGTACTCCGTCTCTAAAAGTGAAATATACTGTTGAATGTTGGTTATGTGTTTCTTCTTTGATAACACCCCAATCAAACATTGTATTTTCTGATATTCTTATTGCTTCCTTTGTGCAATCTTCATTTGCTGTAACATTTAATGTATTTTCTCCTTTGTTATGTGTTATTCTTATTCCATCTACTGTTTTATCAAAACTAACATATTGTCCTAACACATTATTAGAATCTGTAAGTGTTTTTGTTTGTCCTACTTCAACTGTTATTGTTTCGCTACAAAAACTTGGTTTTCTTTCCATATTATCAATTTTTGCATTTATATCTGCTTTAAATGCTTCATATTGGCTTTGAATACTTGCATTTCTAAAAGTAGCATTACTTTGTCCTAATGTTGACCATACCATTTGTTGTGTGAATACATAGTCCATTTTTCTTGAATTCATATCTGCTGCCATTATTCCACCATCAATGCAATAATTACCATATTTTTGATACCACCCAAAGAAAGCTACTTTACAAGCTCTTTTTACTTTAGGATCTGTTGGTGTATTATGTGTTCCTGTTTCTACTGTTCCTGTTTGTGAATTTACACCATGTTCTGCACAAAATACTGTGATTTTTTCTCCTGTTGTGGTATTTACTAATCTTCTCATAAGCATTCCTAAATCTGACTTATTATCTGTTGTGTAAATATTAGAATCCCATTGTCCTGCTGTCCATTTTCCACTACCACTATCTGTTACTGCAAAAATAGGTTGTGCTGTGCTTAACAATGTGATTGCTATAAACATTAAAGCTATAACTTTCTTTAACTTCTTTGCTTTTAACATTAAATTTTCCTCCTTTTAACGAAAAAAAGAACAAGTCTTTATAACCTGTTCTTAAATCAAATATTATTATTTTGTTATTTATTATAATAGAAGTTTACTGTCCATTTTTGACACTGAGGACAAGTCCAAACTTCGTACCCGTAAGGGCAATTTTTATGATATTCTTCATCTGTTATTTCAAAATTCTCCCATTGCTTTCCCCACTTTGCTATTTCTGTTTTGAAATATGCAGCTGCTTGTTCTTGTGTTTCAAACCATTTGCCAGTATTTCCTGCACCTACTTTATGATTATTCCCTTTGCATTCTGTCTTTGGTGCAATTTGAACTTCTTGCTCTTTATAACTACTATCATTATTTTTTACTGGTGTTGTTGTTTGTTCACTTTTAGAACTTTGCTCACTTTTTTGAGGTTGTGATGGTGTTTTTTCTTGTGTTGTTTGCTGTTTACTTGTTGTTGTAGTTTTATTATTTTCTTTTTTAGCTGATGTCTTTACATTTTTTTCTTGAACTGGTTGTGTAGTTTCTACTGTTTTACTTTCTTCTACTGCTTGATTTTGTGATGTTGTATTATCTTCAACAGTATTACTTTGCTCTACATTGTTTTCTACTGTATTCTCAATAATATTTTCATTATTTATTATATTTGCTGACTCATTATTCTCTTGCATTTGATTTTTATTGTTTTCCCCAATAACAATATTATCAACTTTCCTATTCTTATATATGAATATTCCTGCAATTCCTAATACTATTATAACTAATATTGTAATTAAAATAACAATTTTCTTATTTTTACTCATAACCAAACATCTCCTTTTTTCTTTATTTTACTACAATGTTTAGTTACTTTCAAATATACAAATTAAAATATTATTATTATTTTGTACTCCCACACAAATTATCTAGCCATTTGTCTTTGTTTTAATCTTCTGTGATGTTCTTCTACACATTTAAAAAGGAAATCTTCCACTTCTTTCTCTGTTACTACATCTCTAGGCAGGTATTTTTCAAACCTATCATAATGTATATTATATTTTGGCTTTTGATTTGGTTTTTCTGCTGACATTATTTCTTCCAATTTATCTGTTGTAAGTTTTCCCTCTTGACTTAACTTTTTTAAATATATTGCTTGTGATTGTGAGGGCGTTGCATCATATTTTTTTATATAGCATAATAATAGATTTTGTTCTTCTTTAGACAAATAGGAAATTTCAACAGCTGGGCTAAAAGATATTTTACCTATATCCACCATGTCTAATAATTCTTGTATCAGTTCTGTTAGCCTTATATATCTTTGAACTTGTCTGCCACTTTCTCCATTGTCTTTGCCAACTAAATCTGCACTTTCATAATTTCCGACAACTTGTCGGGAATTTTCCTTTTTTGGTCTGCCTGCTTGTCTTTTTATAGCTTCTAGCTTCATTTTATAAGCAAATGCCTTTTCTGATGGCAATACTTTTTCTCTTTGTATGTTGCTATCTACCATTATAATAGTAGCTTCTTCATCTGTCATTTCTCTAACAATAGCAGGTATTCCATCTAATCCTGCCTTTTTTGTTGCATAATTTCTTCTGTGTCCTGCTACCATTTCATAGCCACCATTTTGTTTTGGTCTTACTAAAATTGGCACTTTTACACCTATTTCTTTTATGCTTTCTACCATATTGTCCATTTCTTCATTGTCTGTTATTTTAAATGGATGATCTGGAAAATCTGTAATATCGTATGGATTTAATATTACTACTGTTTCAGCTTTTCCTTTATTTGTGCTAAATTTTAGTAACTCATCTACACTGGGTAGTTCTATCTCTGGTCTTTTCGCTATTTTTCAACACCTCCTCCGTAAAATTTTCATAAGCTACTGCTGGCTTACTTTTCTTGTCATAAGCATATATACTCTTGCCCTCTATCGTACTTTCGGCTGCTTTTACTCCCATAGGAATTACTGTGTTGTATATCTTTATTCTGCTTCCATAACTATTTCTTAATGTTTCTATTGTTGTCTTTGCTAAATTTGTTTTCATATCTGCAATGGTCAATAATATTCCATCTATTTTTAGTCTTGGATTTATCTGTACTCTCGTTTTATCTATTGTTTGTATTAGCTGTGTCATTCCTTTAAGAGGTAAGTATTGAGCTTGAACTGGAATAATTACACTATCAGCTGTTGCAAGTGCGTTTATTGTAAGAAGCCCTAATGAAGGTCTACAATCAATTAAAATATAATCATAATCTTCTTTAACATTATCAATGTATTGTTTCAATATATTTTCTTTGTTTATATATTTAACTAACGATATATCTAGTGCTTCTAATTCAATATTAGCAGGCATTAAATTTACACCTTCTGCATTTTGTAGTATTCCTTCATTCTTGCTTATAGGCTTTTCCTGTATTACTTTCTCCATAATATTTTTTATTGTTATCTCCATTTTGTCTTGATTTTTGTACCCCAATGATGTTGTCAAATCTCCTTGTGGATCTAAATCTATTAGTAATACCTTTTTCCCCTTTCTAGCTAGCCCATTTCCCAAATTAGCTGTTGTAGTTGTTTTTCCTACTCCACCGTTTTTGATTAGCTATGGCAATTACTTTACACTTTGACACTTTTTACCCTCCTTTCATAAAAATCAGCCATCAATAATGATGACTATGTAAAAAAAACAAATCAACCTAGGTCGACTTGTTTATAAAAATTATCTCTCTGTTTTTTCCCTTTCCTTTTGATTCAAACTCCTCAATTTTTTATCTACCATTTGGCTATATTCTTCTAATCCTATTGCTCTTGCTTCTCTTATAGATTGTCTTTTAATATTAAGGTTATCTATTCTACTATCATTGTTATAGTGTTCTATCATTTCTTTTACTTTTTCTTCAGATGTTATATCTTTGAAAATTATTTTGCTCTCTTTTATTTCCAAATTATAACCCTTTCTTAATAAATAAGCCAAAAAGTATCTTTGTCCCTCATTATCATATTGTTGTAAATTTTCGTTATTAAATTGTTGTTTTTCATGATATTCTAATGTTTGATTATCTTTCATTATTTTACCTTGCCCTTTCTTTATTCTTGTTTTTATTAGGTTGCATACGAACTTTAGAGTATATCTCAAAAGCTTTATCTTCATCAAAACTCTTATCTATTGAAATAGCCTTATTTTCAATAAACTCTTTACTCATTATGAATCTACCTGTATCAATAAAATTATATCTGCCGTCTTTGTCTTTGCCCATATACATAACAGTAATCGGTATTTTTTCTTTATCATTACATATTGGTATATTGACAGTACAAAACATTCCTTGCTGCAAATTGTTTAGATAATCTATTGCTTCTTGATTTTTCAAATTCTCTCCCTCCTTATATTTTTTCCACTAAAAAAAGCCAACCTTTTTGATTGACTTTTTAGTTATGTATTTAATTTTCGATTAGTTTTATTAGTAATTCATTTATTGGCTCTGTTGGTCTATTTTGTTTTAGCTGATTATTTCTCTTTTCGACTAATGCTTGTATAATTAACTTTTCATCTCTAGCACTTAATTTCGCTTTTATTTTTTTCATATAGAATCGCTCCTTTTCATTTTTTATACTATAATGTTATTACAATTTTTTTAAGATAACAATTCTACTTTCTCATTTTTTTATCAATTTTACACCATATTCATATACACTTTTACTTCAACTCGGCTAAACTTTTCTCTCTTTTTCTCTTCTCTCACATGGCTTTCAAGCTCTTTCCTCATATCGAACGCATTTCCTACTAATAGCAAGTGCTATTAGTGTTATTCCTTTGTTTCTGTACTTTTTAATACTTTCGTTTAATTTCTTTTTCATTTTTTCATCCCTTCTTTAGTTTGTTTTTATTAATTCTTTATTAATAAATTAATTATATATTTTACTATTTTGGGGGACAATAAAAAGCACACTTTTTGCTGTGCACTTTTTTACATAATATTCTCTATTCGTCAAAAATTAAGAACAACAGTGGC
Source organism: uncultured Clostridium sp. (assembly GCA_948468685.1). Lineage (GTDB taxonomy): Bacteria > Bacillota > Clostridia > TANB77 > CAG-508 > CAG-269. The sequence continues at coordinate 5,153 of CAOKJC010000052.1, forward strand.
ATACTTATAATCTCTTGACCTTTTAAATTACTTATCATGCCACGACCGTTGTTCGCCTGAGAAAAATTACTCTGCAATTTTTCTGTAGAACGATTTTGTTGTATAGGAAAAATTCAATTTTTTCTATACAACAAAAAATGAGACAGATTAGGACTGTTCCAACTGTCTCATTTTATCTTATAATACAAACCTCTTAATTAAAACTATACCACTAGCAACAGTAACTAAAACTGCAAAACCTAAAACTAAATATATACTAGCAATACCACTTAAACCTGTTGCAACTGATATCAACACTGGTGCATCATCTTGGTCATCTTCTTCTGGTTTCTCATTATCAGGTGTTGAATCTCTATCTGGTACTCCTTTATCATTATCATCCTCTGAAATCTCAGCAATATTAACTTTTAGTCCTAAATTGTCTTTACTATTTATCCAAGTTAATACAACTTCAACTTCTGCACTTTCTCCTGGTTGTAATAAAGTATTTTCTAATTTTCTTGTTGATATTACATTATTTCCTTCATCAACCCAATCAGAATTATCTTCTGCTAAGAATTTTAATCCTGCTGGAATATGATCTTTTATCTCTTTTGCATATCCTGCAATATCACCTTCGTTTGTTACTCTTATAGAATATTTAAATTTAACTGTAACATTACTTAATTTTTTTCTATGAAGTTCAACTTTTACAACTTGTTCTGGGTCATCTTCTGCTTTATGTCCAGTTTCTGTTACTGTTTCTACTCCATTTTCTATAACTATTGCATGTGTTACCCATTTTCTTAATGCCAAATCAAAGCATGTTAATTTTATATATTCTTTATCTTGATCATCTTCATCATCTATCCATTCATCTGGTGTTGAATCTTCATCGTCTACTGGATTTCCTTCTTCATCTGTATCATCTGATATTTGTGCACTATTTACAATTATTTTATCTGAACCATTTGGCTCAACAACTTTAAATGCAACTTTTACATCTGCGTAATCTGGATTTGTTTCTGATATTTCCTTTGTTTTATCAAATGCTTTTAATAATGCTGGATTTTCTGTAAGTTCTTCATCTTCTGCCATTCTTGCCTCTCCTTGCTCTTTTGATAAATAATCTGTTGTTATTCTTATAGCTTTAGAAACATCATCTGTCTCATTTCCATCTTCATCATACATAACCCATCTATATTCTTTGTTTAATTCGTTGTCTGGTAAATATTCTAATCCATCAGGAATATCATCTGATACTTTACTTGCATAACCATTTATTTCACCCTCATTATACACTCTTATTGTATATGTAACAATGTTATTTGTTACTACTTCTACTGGCTCTTTTGTATGATTATATGTTATTTTTTCTGATTCTTCATCATAATTTACTTGAGGTATTCTATTTGTTACTGCATCATCATTAACTGCTGTTATAAATTTCCTTAATGCTAAATCAAATATTTTCACAACTACTTCTTCGAAATCATCATCATCTTGTTGTCCTGGAACATAATCATCTGTTTCTTCTTCCTTATATGTAGGTAATTCTTCATCATCTGGTAATCTTACATTATCTTCTTCTGAGTCTCTATCTTTTATGTCCTCTTTATTTTCATCTTTTTTCTCTGTTATATCTGCAATATTTGTAATTATTCCTTTTGCTTTATTTGTTACCTTACACATTATTGGTACTTCTTTATATGATAATACAATTTCCCCATTTTCATTTGTTTCAGCACTTTCAATTATTGAATCATCTAAGTATCTTGTTTTAACAGTTCTTCCATCTTCAGATACTTCCCACTTAAATTCTTTATTAAAGCTACTTTCTACAAATTCTAAATATGGTGGTAAGTGATCTGTTATCTCAGTTGCATATCCATCTATGTCACCTTCATTATACACTCTCAACATATATACTACTATATCATTTTTCATAACTTCTACTGGAACTTTTGTATGATTATAAGTCGCTGTTGTTATTAATTTCCCACTTTCATCAGTAGTATTTAATTTTGAAGTATCAACTTTAGGTGCTCTTATATATGTACCATCTGAATTTTTTAAATATTCATCATTTTCTATTACTGTATCTTTACTTACTGCAATTATAAATTTTCTTAAAGCTAAATCAAATGATTTTAATATAACATTATCATAGTCTTCATCATCTTCGTATTTAACCCATTCTTCTGGTTCAGAATCTCTGTCATCAACTGGATTTCCTTCCTTATCTGTATCTTCTGTTATAGCTGCCTCATTTCTTATTATCGTTCCAGTTATATCTTCTGATACGACTTTCATATATACAGAAACTTCTTTATAGTCTGGATTCTTTTCATTTACTAAATTTGTATATTCTTTTGAAGGATCAAATGCTTTTATTAAATTTGCATTATCATCTCCAGCTAATTCAGCACCTTTTCCTTTTGCTAAATAATCTGTTGATATTAGTTCTACTTTATTTGTATCAGTATTTACTTGCTTAAACTCCCATATTAATTGGTTATATTTTATAGCCTCTTTTTCTTGTTCTGATAATGTTTCATCTTCTTCTAATTCACTACCAGTTTTTTCAGACCATAATAATTCTAATCCTTCAGGTATATCTTCAGTAATTTCTGAAGCATATCCATCTATGTCACCTTCATTATATATTCTTAAAGTATATTTTACTATATCACCATTTTTTACTGGAACAGGATTTTTATTTAAATCATAATCTGCTGTTGTTTCTGTTCCGTTAGCTAATTTTGTTATATCTATATCTTCTATTCTTTCATTAACTTTAACACCATTTACTTCAACAATTCTCTTTATTAATTTTAAATCAAATTGATAGTTTTTAACTTCTACATAGATATTTCCATTTTCATTTAAATATACATTAACTGTATCTTTAGCTTCTTCTGTTATATCTTTTCCATTCAAATCAAAAACTTTATATGATATATTATCTACTTTAAATGTTCCATTTTCATTTTTCTTTGTTACTGTAACAACTATTTTTCCATTAAATTTGCAATATTTATCTGGAGCTACTGTTTCTTCTATCTCATATATATCTGCTATTGTTACATTTTCTGCTGTTATTGGCACATCTTTAGCAATTGTTAATCTTCCTGTAACTATTTCTGTTTTACCATTTACTTTAAATGTTGCTTGGCTATTTAATTCTTCTCCATTTTTGTCTTCTTTTACTAAAACAACATTATATTTTCCATCATTTTGGTAATTCTTAACTTCTACATATATATTTCCGTCTTCATTTAGATAAACTTTTACATCATCTTTTGACGCTGTTGTTATATCATTTCCATCACTATCTGTTACTTTATATGATACATTATCTATTTTATATACTCCATTTTCATTTTTCTTTGTTACTGTAACAATAATTGTTCCATCAAATTTGCAATATTCATCTGGTGGCATTAATTCTTTTATTGTATATGTATCAGCAATTGTTACATTATCTACTGTTATTGGTACATCTTTTGCAATAACTAATCTACCTGTTACTTCTTTTGTTTCATTATTTACTTGGAATGTTGCTTGACTATTTAACTGCTCTCCATTTTCATCTTGTTTTACTAAAACCAAATCATATTTTCCATCTTCTTGATAGTTTTTAACTTCTACATAGATATTTCCATCTTCATTTAAATAAACATTTACATCATCCTTTGAATCATTTGTTATATCATTATTTGAAGAATCTTTTACGACATAACTTACATTATCTATTTTATATGTATTATTTTCTTTTTTCTTTGTTACTGTAACAACTATTGTTCCATCAAATTTGCAATATTCATCTGGTGGTGTTATTTCTTTTATTGTATATACATCTTGTATTCCTACATTACTTGATGATATTTCAACATTTTGTGCAACTGTTAATCTACCTGTTACTTCTTTTGTTTCATTATTTACTTGGAATGTTGCTTGACTATTTAACTGTACTCCATTTTCATCTTGTTTTACCAAAACTAATCCATAATAACCAGGTACTTCTGGAACTTTTTCTATTTCTATAAGTGGTTGTGTATTGTGCTCAGTAGCATTTGCATATAATGTAACTCTTGTTTTTGAAATCGCTGTTCCATTTTCATATCCAGATGCATTTTCATTTGCTGTTTTAATTAAATAATTATATAAGTATGTTGCTTGCTCTTGTCTATCTTTTCCTTCTCCTTCTTGCCCTCCATAACTATTTCTTTCTGCATTATAATCACTAAAACTTTTATATTTTTCTCCATCTTTTTCCATTTCTGGTGTTCTATAAAATAACCATGAAGTTTTTGTTAATGGTGCATTTCCACTTGTAAAATTCTCATCATAATTATTATAAACATTGTTAAATACAACATCATCATGATTTGTATAATACCAAATTGCTGCTTGTTGGACTGCTTCTATATCACTATTTGTTATTTCATAATCATATGCATTTGTATTTATTCCAGCAGCTCTTAATAGTTCTGTTCTCTCTGTTATTGTTGACTTTCCAGGTAGATATAATAAATCTGTCAATGCTAATAAATTATTATAATATCCATTTGTTACTATCTTTTGTAACCATTCATTTCCAGATGTAGCTATTATATCTTTATCTGCTTTAAAATCATAAGAAATGTTATATGTAGCAATTTTATTAGTATCACTAAAACCTACTCCTGCTCTAACACAATAATAGTTTCCTGGCGTTCCTGTTCCTGAACCATCACTACTTGTATGTTTTACTATTTCCCATATTTTAGCTCCTACTATAGACTCTGGTGTTGAACCATTATCATATGGATTTTTAATTGCATATCCCAAACTTTCAGTGTCTGTAGTCCTATATTCTCTTATTCCAAAATATAATGGTGGCGTCAATGTTGTAGGTGTTGTTACTGCTTTTACTTCATTTGGAATTATCATAAGTAAAATTATTATAATACTAATTACCATTGATACAATTACATTTCTCTTATTCATTTTAATCTCTTCTCCTTTTTTACTAACATTAATTATATTTTATTACATTGTATTAACGAAGTCAATAAGCTTTCTTTTATTATAATTTAGTAAGTTTTTCTCTCTGTTTTTATACTTACGGAAATACATTTGAATAAAGCTAAAAATTTTCTTACGCTCATATTATAATTATATTACATTTTTGTTACAAAATCAACATTTTATGTGAATTAATTGTCTTATTGCTTAATTTCCGTATGTTTTTACTTGATATAATTAATCACATATCTATTCAACATTTACTGAATTTTTATCATAAAAAAAATTTTTTTCAATATTATTAATTGAGAGGTGTACCATGAAAAAAAATTTTTTTATCATATTTTACATATTTATATTTATTATAATACAATTAGCTCCAATATCATTATGTGATGATGAAGAAGAATATGAAATAAGCGATATACTCACAGAATTAACATCTAGTAATTCAATTGTACAAGACAAAATAGTAGAACCTGAAACTAATTCTAGATCATGTGTTGTAATAGATAGAAACACAAATACTATTTTATATGGAAAAAATGAAAATACACAAAGAAAAATGGCTTCTACAACAAAAATAATGACAGCAACAATAATTATTGAAAACTGTAATTTAGATGAAACCATTGAAGTATCAAAAAAAGCTGCTGGAACTGGCGGTTCTAGATTAGGACTAAAAACAGGAGATAAAATCACAATTAGAGATTTACTTTATGGACTAATGTTATGTTCTGGAAATGATGCTGCTGTTGCACTTGCTGAATATGCTGGCAAAGATATAAATGGCTTTTCAGAATTAATGAATCTAAAAGCTTTAGACTTAGGGCTTACAAATACTCACTTTGAAACTCCACATGGTCTAGATGCTGATGCACACTATACAACAGCTTATGAACTTGCTATTTTAACCAATTATGCTCTACAAAATAAAATATTCTCAAAAATTGTAGGAACTACAAATTACACAGTCACTATAAACGGATATCCAAAAAATCTGTCCAATACTAATGAACTCTTAGGAACATTTGATGGTGTATATGGAGTAAAAACAGGATTTACAAATGGTGCTAATAGATGCTTAGTAACTGCATGTAAAAGAAATGATATGGATATTATTTGTGTTGTACTAGGTGCAGATACAAAAAAATTTAGAACTCAAGATAGTATAAAACTAATTAATTATATTTTTAATAATTTTAAACCTGTAAACATTCAAGAACTAGTTAATATTGAGTTTGAAAAATGGAAAAATGAAAATATTAAAAGTTTCATTATAAATAAAGGAATAACACAAAACGTTGAATTAGAAATTGAGAATTTAGAAAATAGTGTAATTCCAGTTAGAAAAGATCTTATAGATGCAATTAATATTTCTATAAACTGCCCGACATATTTTGAAGCACCATTACCTGCAAAAGAGATAATAGGCAATATTAAGGTTTATGTATCTGAAAATTCAGTTTTTAATATATCAATTCACAATTCATACAAAATCGAACATACATCTTGGAATTCATATTTATCTAATTTCTTCAAGAATTATCCTTTAATCCTAGAAAATAATCTTTTTAAATAAGAACAAAAGAGGCATAATTAAAATTTTTCGACCTTTTAGATAACCTTTTCATGCCTCGTCTTTGTTCATGCGTTAAATTGCTTTAGCAAATTTGTGTGCAAAATATTTATAGTATAAGAAAGTCAAACTTTCCTATACTATACAATAAGCTGACACAATTATTTTTGATTGTGTCAGCTTATTCTTTTTATATTAAACATTTTCTTTAATATAGTCTACAACATCTCCTACTGTTACAACTTTCTCTGCATCACTATCAGGGATTTCTATATCAAATTCTTCTTCTAGAGCCATTACTAATTCAACTATATCTAAAGAATCAGCTCCTAAATCATCTATAAATGATGCTT
>CAOKJC010000053.1 GCA_948468685.1 uncultured Clostridium sp.
TTTTTTGTTTTTTGATTTTTTTCGATTAAAATTTTGATTTTAAATTTTCTTGAATTAAATTTTTCATTTTTATTTATTTTTATAAAACCTAAGAGTTTCATATTTTTTTCTTATGTAAAAAAACTATCAAATTAGCTAAATAGAATATTCTATTTATAACATATTTAATAGTTTTTGTAAACATAATTTTATTATTTTCATAAACTTTTCATCGCAAAATTCGACAAAATTGATTTAATTGAAATCCTATGGATTTCAATTTTAATATAAACATATAATTTCTTAAAATAATTATATAACTATAAGCAAAATCCTGGAAAAATTGCCATTCTTTGATTAGCATAATGAGATGCTGTAAAAAAACTGCTAGCATCCATATAACAATACCCATTACTAATAATTGTCCTTAACCAAGAATCTACACCTCTAAATTTTCCCTTTGGATTATCTCTCACTCCTGAATTTCCTATTATATTTTTATAATATTTATATTGTCTTCCATCTTTTACTACATCGTATCCATTCATAGTATTTAATTGATTATTTTCTTTTCTTGCAAAAATTTCAGCAATCGACAATAACCATAATTTGTCTAGTGACTCTGCAAGATTATCTTCACTTCCCCATAATTTCATATATTTCTTTTTTACTTCTTTTATATCATTTTTTATACTAATATTATTTATCATAGTATTATTTAAAGTTGTCCTTAATGTACAAGCTTTCCAACCATTAGCATTACTATTTGAATTATTCATTTGTTCTGCACCAGTTGCATCTAAGAATTCAAATGATATACCAGCATATTTATCAGTCTTTCCATCTCCATTTTTATAAATTGCTGTATCTACTAATTCATCATGATTAAAACCTAATACTCTTACTGTTTTTTCATCAAGTTTTAGTGTATCGCCTACTCCTATAGATATTGATTTTCCATTTGCTTTTACAGTTACTCCTTCCGTATCATTTGTAATTATATCTGAATTATTAGATATTATTTTTGCAGCAGCTATTAAATTATTCCATGTATATGTTGATGATATATCTTTCTCCATATACTAATGTATATCTTAAACTTTCTTCACTATTTTTATTCATTTTAACAGTGTCTTTATTTAATTCTATTCCTGTTACTGTGTTTGAACCACTTGTTCTTTGTTCTATATTATATCCTTGTGCTTTTAAGTCACTTATCACTCCTGCGATTGTTGCTGCCTCTCCTTTTGTTACTTCATCTATTTGTCTTGCCATATATGCTAAATTTGCTACTTCTTCTATCTCTTTTATTTGTGTTATTAGTCCTGCTTGACTTGCTTTACTTAATAATCCACTATTTGTTAATGAATTAATTGCTATTCCTACTAATATTAGCAATAGTATGATTGTAATTACTAGTGCTATTAATGTTATTCCCTTGTTTTTCACAATAACTTCCTCCTTTGTTAGAATTAATTTTTATATTGCAAACTTAATTTAATCAAATCCACAATATACGAATTTATATATTTTATATACTTATTTTGTGAATTTATCAATCATAAATTCACATTTTGTGAAAAAATTAATAATCATTAATAAAAAACTAACAATCTACTAATTGTATTAAACTTACTAATAACTAATTATAAAATCAGAGGTGATTCTATGGAATTATATGAAAAAATCAGAAATATAAGAGAGGATAAAGACATAAAACAAAAAGACATGGCAAAATATTTAAATATGCAACCAACAACATACAATGCATATGAAAAAGGAAAAAGAACGATATCTGCTGAATTACTAAAAAATATATGTACTTTTTTGAATATAAGTGCAGATGAGCTACTTGACTTAAAACTCAATAAATCTCCTAATGACTTAAATGATGAAAATACTCAAATTATAAATAAAATTAAAAATGCATTATTACTATCTCAAAAGAGGAATTAGTTTAATCTTCTAATTCCTCTTCTATATTTAACTTATCTAAAGAAAATTTCAATATTTTCTTATATCTTATATTTATCATCTTTTTATAAAATTCTTTTCTTATATCAGTAATTACTGGCATATTATCAACAATAGAATTTATATTTTCCAACTCAACCAATGGTACAATTCTTTTTAATGCATTATTGCAATCTTCATTTTTTAAACTTGATATATATTCAAAATAATTTATTTTCCATCTCCATATATATATTTTTCGTATAAATAATCACATTGTTTCTCTGTAATCTCTCCATCTATAAAAGCACTATTAATAGAACCTTGTAATTCATTATATAAGCAATCTAAATTTTTTGATTTATTTTTTATTCCTTCTTTTAACGCTAGTAAATCTTTCTCTAAATATTTTGGTAAACATCTTTCTAAAATCTTTTCATCATAATCCATACGATTTCCCCCATATTATATTAACATATATTATATATTTTTTCAAATTAAAAGGCCAGAATTTTCTGACCTTTTTAATACTTCCAAAAGAAACTACTTATTTTCAACTGAACGATTAGCTATCTCTATAGCCTTAGTAACTATATTTCCACAATCTCTTGAAGAAACACCAGCCCAACTTCCTCCGTCCTTTTTAACTTGCTCATAAACACCTAATTCTTTAGCAATCTCTTCTCTTAAATTTTCAGATATTAATTTACTATTTCTAGACATAACATCCCCCTTACTGACGAAATTTATTAAAACTTCATCAATAATATTATTATCAAAAAACAAAAAAATATTTTGGTAATTTTATCACTAATTTATAAATTTTGTAGTAGTAAATTTTACCAATTAATGATATACTTAAATATGAAGATTAGAAGGTGAAAAAATGGAAGTAAAAGAAAAAGAAAATTTAATTGTAACAGAAGCTCAAATAGAACAAACAGAAGAAAAAATCGAAAAAAATAACGAATTTCATATTATAGATGATTACGAAACTCAAACAAAATCTGATGTACTAACAATTTTTGGCATTTTGTCTTTTTCATTTATTTTAATATTATTAATTATTTTTTGCACATTCACAATAATTAATTCAAAAAATGATAATATTATAAATGGAATATCTATAAAAGGAATAGACGTGTCAGGATTATCTAAAGAAGAAGCAAAACAAAAAATATCAGAATACATAAATTCGTCAATTCCCGATGAAATTAAATTAAAACATAATGATTTTGAAGTAGCACTTTCAACATCACAATTATCGATATATTTTAATACTGATGAAGCTGTTGAAATAGCATATCAATTCGGAAAAAGCGGAAATATCTTTCAAAATAATTTAACAATATTGCAAGCATTACTTGCAAAAATAGACATTGACCCAGGATTTTCAATTGATGAAAACCAATTAAAAACAAATTTACACGATATCTCAAATAAATTACCTGACAAAGTAATTGAAAGTAGCTATTATATTGATAATAATAATTTAATATTAACAAAAGGTTCTGAAGGTTATATAATAAAAATTGATGAAACAGCAAACTATATAATAAATAATATTAATAATTTAAATATAAAAAATAATACTTTAGAAATAATAACCGAAAAACAATATCCTTCAAAAATAGACTTAGACGCAATATACAATCAATTATATAAAAAACCTGTAGATGCCTATTATACACAAAATCCTTATACAGTATATCCAAGTGAAGAAGGATTAGATTTAGCAATTTCACTTGATGAAGCAAAAAACTTACTAGCAAATGAACAACATGAATACTCAATACCTTTAAAAATATTATACCCAAATGTAACAACAAATATGATTGGAACAGAGGCATTTCCAGATTTATTATCTGAATTTTCTACAAAATATGATGCACGAAATAGAAATCGTACAACAAATTTAGTTCTAGCATCAAATAAAATAAATGGAACAGTATTAATGCCAGGAGAAACTTTTTCATATAACAAAATAGTTGGTGAAAGAACAATTGAAGCTGGCTATAAAGAAGCTCCAATATATGTAAATGGTAGAGTTGAAGATGGTTTAGGTGGTGGAATTTGCCAAATAACTACAACACTTTATAATGCTACATTATATGCGAACTTAGAAATATTAGAAAGAAGTAACCATCAATTTATACCATCCTATGCAAATGCTAGTAGAGATGCAACTGTTGTATACGGAATTATTGATTTCAAATTTAAAAATAATAGAGAATATCCTATAAAAATAACTTGTTCTGTTTCAAATGGAATTGCAAATTTCAAAATATTCGGCTTAAAAACAAACAATGATTATGAAGTAGAATTATCTTCTAAAATAACTAGAACAACTTCAACTTCTATATATTCTGAAGCCTATAAAACTTTAAAGAAAAATGGAACCGTTATAAGTACTGAAATACTTTCTAGAGATATGTATAAAAAACATTAAAATGTGCCAAAAGGGACGTCCCTTTTTGGCACATTTACTAATTACATTGTTAAAGTTCCATTAGGAGTATTAGTAATAATTAAAACATCTTCTTCTCTACCATTTTCAGCATTTATATAAACTAAGAACTCTCTATCTTCAACTTTACCTTTAAACTCATAACATAAGATTTCAGTTTGATACTCAGTTGGAATAATAGCTAAACCATCAGATAAAACTTCTAAGTCTTTATTCAAATTTTTTTTCGCTTCTTCTTGTGAGATTTTAACTTTTGATACATCTCTTTGAGTATGATTATTCAAATATCCTGTTGTTTCAATTCCTAATACTTCGCCATTATCTAAAGCAACTTTTACTTTAATCAAATCAGAATATACTACTACATCATTTTCAGTATAAGCATAATTTATTGTAACAACACCATCTCTTTTTAAATAATATGTTTCTTTCATATCTTTAAATCCATGATTACTTAAAAACTGTTTTCCTTTTTCATTAGCCTCTTCTTGAGAAATTATTTCTGTATTCACATCTCTATTAGAATTCATATAAACAATATGTCCACCTTTTTTTGAAATTGAAATACTAATACTATCTTCTTCTGATGTTTTTATTGAAAAATTATATTCAGGAACTGTTGCATTCTCAGAAAATCCTAAATTTTGTATTTCCTTTATGTTATCTTTTCCTATAAATTCTATTGCCTTCTGTTTTGCAGCTTCCTCATCTATGTCTTCTCCTGTTAATCCCTTTTTCTCACTATTTGTTAAATGTTCAGAAAAAGCTCCATCATATATTAAACCTGAATATTCATGAAAGTTTTCTTCTAAACTACTAAATCCATCTAGTGCACTTGTACTTACTTGTTGAGCAAATACCACTTCTCCCTTATTTGAAAGTTCATTCCATTTAATTCTTCCAGAATTTAAATCATCTGATAATTGATTTAAAACATTTTCTAACTCAACACTATATGAATGTAAATCTTTTAAATTTTTTAAATCATCATCTGTTAAACTTTCATTATAGATATTTTTTCTAGATAATGAATAACTATAATCACTAACTTGATTTAAAAACTTTTCTGTATTTTCTAGTTCTTGGCTCTCAATAGGCAACTGAGCTAAATAAGCTTGTGCTAAATTAGCCTCTCTCCATACATTTGTTAATGTTTCTGCACCATGCTCTGGTGTACTTGAAATCAAAGCTTTTGCAAGATATACCTCAACATTTTGAACATAATCTACTAATTCATAAAAAGCCATATTATAAGAATTTTCTGAAGCTTGTTTAGTTTTCTTTTGATTATTTACTAAAACTGCAATTAAACATACTATTATAACCAAAAATATAGTAATTATACTTAACATATGCACTTTTTTTAATCTATCTATCCAACCTCTCATTTTTTATCATCCCTTCTTTTTATAACCATATAATATATTAAATTTATAATGACTGATTATATATTAATATTTGCAAGTAAAGACCCTTAGGTAGACCCCAGCTATGTTTTTACTAAAAATATTAATATATAATCAGTTATTTATAAATTAATATTTTACTTGCAAAACCTATGCTTTCCAATTGTCTTAACTAGTGGTCTAGACCAAATCCATTTATTAGTAGCAGTAGCTGGATTAAAATAATAAACACAACCACCAGTTGGATCCCAACCATTCATAGCATCCTGAGCAGCTTTATAAACAGTGGAGCCCTCACTTATTGCTGCATTTATCTGTCCATCTGCGACAGCAGTAAAAGCACCTGATTGATAAATTACACCTGCAATACTATTAGGAAATCTAGAATCTTTTACTCTATTTAAAATAACAGCACCAACAGCTACTTGTCCTTCATACGGTTCCCCTCTAGCTTCTCCATTTATAGCTCTTGCCATTAATTGAATATCTGAAGTATTAGATGTACCTGCCAAACTAACCGTATTTATATTACCTTTATCCACAATAAATATACAAATTGTGGATATTACTATAAAAAATATAGTAAAAATTATTTTTATAAACTTTTTCACAAAATCACCCTTTTATACTACTAATTATTTTTTTATACAGTATCATATTTATTAGTAAGCCTTAAAATTTATATAATAACTAAAATGTTGATATATTAATATTTTCTATTATCTAAAGCTGACTAGTAACTATCTATATTTTGTATAAAAAAAAGAAAAATATACCACATTTGAAAAAAAATTTTTTATATGGTAAAATTAGAACAAATAATTTTCCTAAAAAAGGAGCTAATTTATATGAAAAAAATTTTAATTTTTTACGCATCATATGGTGGAGGACACTTAAATGCTGCAAAATCAATAAAAGAATGTATTGATACTAATTATAATGATTGTGAAACTGAATTAATAGATTGCATGAAATATGTTAATAAACCAATCGAAAAAATAACTACTGCTGCATATAGAGAAATGGCAAAAAAAATACCATGGGCATGGGGAAAAATATATAATGATTCTCAAAAAGGACCTCTTGCTCATATATCTTCTAGAACTAATATGATTTTTGCAGTAAAACTACTAAAATTATTAAAAGAAAAAACACCTGATATAATAATTTCAACACATCCATTTGGAAGTCAAATGTGTAGCTATTTAAAAAGAAAAGGAAAAATATCATCTAAAATCGCAACAATAATGACAGACTTTTCACCTCATGACCAATGGCTCGTTCGGACATGAAAATACTGATTATTTCTTTGTTGCACATAATAAAATGAAAGAATATCTAATGTCAAAAAATATTCCAGAAACAAAAATATTTGCAACAGGAATTCCAATTTCATCAAGATTTTTGAAAGAATATAATAAAAAAGATATTTTAGATGAGTTTGAACTACAAGAAAATAAAAAAACTATATTATTTTTTGGCGGTGGAGAATTTGGCTTAGGAAAAACTAAAACTATACAAATCTTTGAAGATTTAGTTAAAAATTTTAATGATATACAAGTCATCGCAATTGCAGGAAAAAATCAAAAAATGAAAATAGCATTTGAAGAAATTGTATCAAATTATAGTAAACAAGACAATATAAAAATATTGGAGTATACAAATAAGGTTCCTGAATTAATGTCTATTTCAGATTTAGTAATTTCAAAACCAGGAGGATTAACAACATCAGAAAGTCTAGCTTCTGAATTACCAATGATAATAATAAATCCTATTCCTGGTCAAGAAGAAGAAAATGCAGAATTTTTAGAAAGCAAAAATATTGGAATTTGGATTAGAAAACACGATTTATCTTCTGAAATTCTTGATAGTTTGCTATCCAATCCAGACAAACTTAAACAAATGAAAATTAATACAAAATTATTAGCTAAGAAATACTCAACAGATGAAATTTGTAAAATAGCTTTGTCAAATTAAGATATTTTTATAATAAAAATTAAAGAACTGCTGAAAAAGTATTTACCTTTTCAGCAGTCTTAAATTTTATTGCTCGTTGTCTACATAGCACTCATCCGAATTCAGGATAGCTAAAGCCTCATCTATAGCTGCTCTATCATGAAGGGGAAGCTCAAGCAATGCCATCAAATTTTCTGTTACAAACCTGACACGGTTAGTCCCTATAATTCTATACCCCGCAAAAGTTGCTATAGACTCTTTTTTATAATCTTTTAACAATTCAAATTTCATCGGCACTAATGCACTCTTGCATCTAAGAGTATAATACCTTTTTCCTAATTCGCTTGTTCCCAAAATAAAAACTGCTAAAATTTATATTTTAAAATAAGATCTGTCCCAGATGGGACAAAAAGTCCCAAAAAGAAACGTCCCCAATGGGACATTAAATCTCTCTTCTGCCTTCTAGGGCCTTAGTCAAAGTAATTTCATCAGTATATTCCAAATCTCCACCAACAGGAATACCATGAGCAATTCTAGTAGCCTTAATACCTAATGGCTTAATTAACTTAGACAAATACATTGCAGTTGCCTCACCTTCAACTCTTGGATTAGTAGCAAGTATAACTTCTTTAACTTGTCCATCCATAAGCCTTGAAAGTAATTCTTTTATTTTTATATCATCTGGTCCAATTCCATTCATAGGAGAAATAGAACCATGCAAAACATGATAAACGCCCTTAAATTCATGTGTTTTTTCCATTGCAACAATATCTCTCACATCTTCAACAACACAAATTAATGATTGGTCTCTTTTAGGACTTGAGCATATTGGACATGGATCTGTATCAGATATATTATAACATTTACTACAATATCTTAAATTATGCTTTGCATCTACTATTGACTTTACAAATTCATTTGTTTCTTCTTCAGAACAATTTAAAATATAAAAAGCAAGCCTAGCAGCTGTCTTATGACCTATACTAGGAAGCTTTTCAAAACTTTCTATTAATTTCTCAATTGATGGCGAATATAATGACATTTTACTTCTCCTCTTAATATATTATTTAGAATCCTTATTATATATAAATATTACATCAGTCCAGGAATATTAAACTTTCCAAGTTCTTGACTTTGAGCAGAATCAACTTTTCTTAAAGCCTCATTAACACAAGTTAAAATTAAATCCTCTAACATCTCAACATCATCAGGATCAACAACATCAGGTTTGATTTTTATTTCCTTTAACATCTTTTCACCTGTAACTTTTACACTTATAGCACCACCACCAGCTGTACTATCAAACTCTTTTGTAGCTAACTCCTCTTGTGATTTTTGCATTTCTGCTTGCATTTTTTTGGCTTCTTTCATTAAATTATTTATATTCATTCCGCCAAATCCTCCCATACCACCTGGGAATCCACCTCTTTTTGACATTTTAAAATCCTCCTTTTCAATTTAAATACTTACTTTCTATTTTTATATTTTATATAAAAATTAATTATAGAAAAACTATATATATTTCAAAGTGAGTTCGACCTAATATAGTCGTATCTTTATCATTTTATAGTGTGTTTAAATACTTCGAATATTATGCTATCTTAAACGCCTTGGAAAACGGAACTTTTAAATATATATAGTTTTTATAAAATAATATTATCACTCTATAATATTAAAAGGTATATCAGACTCATTTGCAAGTTTTTGAATATCCTCTTCAGGAGTACTACTTACAACTTGATTTTGCATCTCTGATATATATTTTATTTGAACATCCTTACCACAAGCCATTGAAACTAAACTTGATATTTCTTTTACATTTTCTTGTTTTTCTAAAACAGTTTTTCCAAAAGCAGTCATACCATTTTTAAACTTAATTCCAACTGTATCATCACTTATTTGTTCAGCTTGTGTATTTATCAAATTTGTATATAATACTATTTTTCCATTCTGTCTCAAATCATTTACAATTTTAGGCCAACTTTTACTCAAATCACTAGAATAACTCTTACTAGTATTAGTAACTGGCTTTGTACTTTGAACACCTATTACTCTAGAACTAGAATTTAATACATTGTTCACGCTAGCTACTGGATTACTTACAGTTACTGGTTGAGCAGAAACAGTTGTTATATTAGAAACAGCAATTTTACCAGATTTCAAATAATTTTCTATTTTTTCTAATCTTTCTTCAATATTACTTCCGCTTCCAACCTCTTTACTACACAACTTTATTATTCCAGCTTGAAACATTATAGTCTTTTGAGTTGACCATTTTATATCATTTTCTAAATTTGATAATTCATAAACTAAATTTACTAATTTGTCTTTAGTAACATTATCAACTAAACTTTTTATATCTTCTATTTCTTCTTTACTATATAAATCAACATTTCCAGAAGACTTATATATTAATATATCTTTTATATATTTAATAATTTCCCATAAAAAATTATTTAAATCTTTACCCTGATTTAACACTTCATTAACACTATTTAGTGCTCTATCTATATCATATTCAATAATTGCCTTAACGATGTTATGGACAAAAGTAATTTTTGGAATTCCAACTAAATCTTTAATCTTATCTTCATCAATTTTATTTTCTCCATCTTGAACACATCTTTCTAATATTGATAATGCATCCCTCATAGCACCTTCTGCTAGAACTGCAACAATATTTAAAGCTCCTTCTGTAATTTCAATATCACTTTCATTACAAACAATCTTTAATCTTTTTATTATATCTTCATTTGATATTCTTTTAAAATCAAATCTCTGACATCTAGAAAGTATTGTAGCAGGTAATTTTTGAGGCTCTGTTGTTGCTAAAATAAATTTAACATGTTCAGGTGGTTCTTCTAATGTTTTTAATAAAGCATTAAAAGCTCCTGGTGAAAGCATATGAACCTCATCTATAATATATACTCTATATTTTGCTTTTGTTGGTAAAAAATTCACTTCTTCACGAATACTTCTAATATCTTCAACACTATTATTTGATGCTGCATCCATTTCAACTATATCTGTAAGTGAACCATTAATTGCCCCTTTGCAAATTTCACACTCATTACAAGGTTCTCCATCTTGTGGATTTAGACAATTTATTGCTCTTGCCAAAATTTTAGCAGAAGATGTTTTTCCTGTTCCTCTACCACCATTAAACAAATAAGCATGCCCAACCCTATCAGCCATAATCTGATTTTTTAATGTCCTTGTAATATGTTCTTGACCAACAAGTTCTGCAAACGTTACTGGTCTAAATTTTCTATAAAGAGCTGTGTACCCCATATTTTCACATCCTTTATATTTATATTGCGTATTTTATATAAAAAGTTGATATATAAATATTTGAGCCAAGACCAATAGGTAGACCCCCAGATATGTTTTGACGATAAATATTTATATATCAACTTTTTATTATCAACTATGTATATACGTCCTTTTTTATACAAAATTTAATCTCTCTATAGAGAGCACTCCACATAAAGATTTTCTACTTATTGCTGCTTCCTTCCAGACCTGACAAGATTCGTAGGTCTCTATTGGATTACTCTCTATACAAAGATAAAACTTTGTACTTTTGTAATTATATACTGTCTTTAAAAAATTATCAAGTACTTTTTACATTCTTTTAAAAACAATATCATTTAAATCACTATATTCCTTACTTTGAGTTCCTCCATTTACAACATCATTAATAGGAAATTCTAAACTAACACTAGATTTATATGATTTTTTAGAACTCAAATTAATAAAAATATCAAAAGAAACTTCAAATTTCAAATCATCATTACTAATAGATAACTTGTTTAACAAATTATCATGATTTATTTCCTCATCTTCATTCGAAATATAATTTCCTATATCTTCCACACTATATCTAAAAACTACTAATCCGCCTTGATTTGATATTTTTTGCTCTTTTATATTAGATTCTAAATCTCCAATATATTCTATACTTTGGACTTCATTATCAGAAGTATTTTTAAAAATTACATTTTCTGTATTATTGTCTGCTTTTAATAATTTTATTTTTCCAATATTAGAATACTTTTCTATATTAAAATTATCTAATTT
>CAOKJC010000054.1 GCA_948468685.1 uncultured Clostridium sp.
ATTTTCTTTCTATTTTATCTAATGCTCTTCCTATATATAATTATTTAAAAGATATTTGAAATATTTAAAAACATTAAACTATTTATAAATGAACAGTTTAATGTTTTCATTTTTATTTAATTTTCACTCCTAGCAAATATAATAAATCAACTGATTGTAATTGACTTATTGTTGCTCCTTTTATATCTTCAATACTTATTGCTATTCCCTCTATAACGCAACTTGACAAATCTACACCCTTTAAACTTGTTTTAAAAAATTGTGCTTGTGTTAAATCTACTTGTTCAAAAACAATATTTTTTAGTTTGTTTTCTTGAAAATTGCTATTTCTTAATCCTGTATTATCAAAAAACACATTTTCAATACTTGCCATTGATAAATTTGAATAATTCAAATTAGTCTCTATAAAACTAACATTATATAATCTACTTTCTATGAAATTGCAACCTGTCATTTTACAATCTGTAAATTCGCATCTTATAAAGCAACAATTTTCAAATGATGTATTTGAAAAATTACAATTTTTGAATTCTACATCCATAAATGTGTTTTTTTCTAAATTACTATTAATTATATCTGTATTGATTATTATAGATTTTTCTATGTTAATATCATTAATTTCTATATTTTCTTCTTTATAATTCTCAAGACTTATATTTTCAATTTCTTGTATATCTTTTATTTCTTCTAATAAATTTTCTATATTTCTTAATTTTTCAAATAAGATTTTTTGTGGTTTTAATATATTCATTTGTTTTTCTCCTACATCTTATATTATATTTTTATAACTTTACAAAGCTCTTCAACTGCTACCGAATTTGATGGTTTAACTTTTTATGCATAGTTATATTTTTTTCTATTCAAACAAAAAAACATTACACTTACAATTAAAGATAAAATTTCAGCAACTACTATTGCAAGCCAGATTCCATTAAGCCCAAATACAGCTGGAAGAATAAATATCATTGCTACTTGAAATACTAATGTTCTAAAAAACGATATAGCTGCTGATACTACACCATCATTCAATGCTGTAAAAAATGATGATGCAAATATATTAAATCCACTAATTATATATGAAATAGAAAATAATCTTATTGCATTTGCTGTCATATCAAGTAATTCTGCATCATAGCTTACAAATATTGAAGCTAGTAATTTTGCTGACAATTCTGCTAATATTGTCATTACAATTGCAGTAATTCCAATCAATTTTAAACTTTTCTTCAATAAGCTTTTTAGTTCTTCAGTATTTTCTGCTCCATAATGATAACCTATTATTGGCGCTGTTCCTGTTGAATAGCCAAAATAAATTCCAACAAATATAAAACTTACATACATTATAATTCCATAAGCAACAACTCCATCTGCTCCTGCATATTTCATAAGCTGCATATTGTATAACATATTTACTAATGACATTGATAAATTTGTTAACATTTCTGATGAACCATTTATACAAGTTCGCAAAATTGCTTTTCCTTCGAATTTCGCTTTTATTATTCTTAATTGACTATCATTTTTTCTAGTAAAGTAGACAACTGGGATTATACTTCCTATTAATTGACTTATACCTGTAGCTAGTGCTGCTCCAAATACTCCCATTTTAAATACATACATAAACAAAAAGTCTAATATCATATTTAAAATTCCTGAAACAATAGAAATTATTAATCCAAATGTTGGTTTTTCTGCAACAATTACAAAACTTTGAAAACAATTTTGCAATACAAATGGTACTAAAAATATTAATAAAGTTCTTCCATAAGTAATGCAATCTTTAAGTATCTCTCCTTCAGCTCCTAGCATTTTAGAAGCTGGTTCAACAACGATAATTCCTATAATAGTAAGTACTAATCCTATTGTTATTAATAAATATATTAACATAGAAAAGTATTCATTTGCTTTTTCTTTATTTCCTTCTCCTATTGTTTTTGATATTAGTGCACTTCCTCCTGTACCTATCATAAATCCTATTGTTCCTAAAATCATTAGTACTGGCATTATTAAATTTACTGCTGCAAAACTATCTGATCCAACACAATTTGATACAAATATTCCATCTACTACTCCATATATTGATGTAAATATCATCATTATTATTGTTGGTATTGTAAATTTTATTAATTTTTTGTATGTAAAGTGCTCTGATAATTGTATTTTCATTTTTATTTCCTCCTAAATTTAACGTTATATATTATAGTATGAAATATTTTTATAGTCAATAGGTGTGTCAAAAGGAACGCCCTTTTTTGGCTGAAATTTGTGTCAAAAAAGGGCGTCCCTTTTGACACACCCTCTAATTACCAAAACATTAAAAATGTTAAGAATACTCCCCATCTTAATTCATTATCAGTTAAATCTCTAAATAATTCTTCAAAACTTCCAATATCCTCTTTTTCATCTGTAAATTTAACTTCATAATATTCAACATCTTGAACTTTAAAATACAATTCTAATTGTCTTGTCTCATTTTCTCTCATGTTTGAAACATCTATATATTTGCTTCCTAACAAATTATTATTTGAAGAATATAAATCTATTCTTACATAATTACTTTCAATTTTGTTATTTGAGTCATTATATATATGTCCTTTAATTCTTCCATTTATTTTTGTTGCTTGTGCTTGATATATATTAACTTGACTTATTCTATCTTTTCTTCCTATATTTTGATATGTACTTTCAAGATTTATATTTATCATTATTTCTGAAAATATAAAAAATCCTATTATGCATAATGCATATATTAAAAAAGTTTTCATTCTTTTCATAATTATTTCTCCTTTTTTACTAAACTATTTATAGTATAACAAAAATTTGTATAATTTTCAATATTTTCACAATTTTTCATTGTATTTTACATAATTTTATGTTATTATAGTTATATTCAATTTTAAAAAATGATGTAATTGCAACTATTAACCAATTCTTTGTATAAGGAGGACAAATTTATGAGTAGACTTTATGACATTACTTACAATGAAGAACAATGGTCTTGTAAAGGATCTCGGGATTTTGGTTACACTTTTGTAAACAAGAAAACTCTTGATTCTTATCGTATTTATGGTGATGTTATTGGAATTGAACAGCTTGGTGATAATTCTTTTTTAGTATATCGTCGGATTATGAGAGATAAATGGCAAATTTCTAGAGTTGTATTTAACTCTGGTCATAGTTCTCTTGTCTTTTCAGAAGAATTTAAAAATTTCTATTTTCTTTCTGAAGATACAATTTTGTTTGATAGTCGTTGTGTATATTCTATTAGCAAAAATTGTAGAGTTCCAGAGTTTGAATGGCTAAAATACTTTGATTTAGATGTTATTACTGATGAAAAGACAAACTCGACTTATCTTTTAGTTAAGAGAAAACTTTTTCATTCAGATGATTATGTTCAGGTATTTGTCGATACTAAGACATTTAAACCGATTACACATGCTTCAAGTAGTTTAAGAAATAACCATCATATAACTTTATCTGATAAATTTACTTTTGCAAATTTAGTTGAAGAAGATGATTATTATGCAAAAATCATTTTTTGGGGGAATTTTTATAATACTAAATTCAGCATAAATACTGGCACAGAAACTCTTATGAAAGAATTGCAAATTACAAATTCATAAAATAGTAAGCTCACTCAGCTTTCTTATTTTCTAAAAAGGTAGCTTCAAAATGGAGCTACCTTTGTCTTATTATAAGAAAATTTTAATTAATGCCTATTTGTTCTTTATAATTCAATTTCTTTTCCCAAATAAACAGAATATATATATGTTTTATAAATTTTTTTATGTAACGCTTGTTCTAGGGCTTGTTTATATAATTCTAACTGTGTCTTATACTTTGCTACCAATTCATATTCTTTGCCATTTTCTACATAATCAGTTTTATAATCAAGTAAAATTAAATTATCATCTTTATCTATATAATATAAATCAATAATACCTTGAACTAATACATTTTCATCTATTTCTTGCTCATAAATTTTTTTTGCTGAAACATTTATATAAAATGGCTTTTCCTGATAAATTTCTTTTGCATTTTTTAGTTGTTCCCAAATATTAGATTTTGTAAATTCTAGTATTTTATAAATATTTATTGCCTCTGCCTCTTTTTCTGTTATAATTTGATTTTGCTCTAAATGATTTATTAAATCTTGAATTTTTTGTAAATCATATTGTTCTTTTGGATTTAATTTTTGCATACATAAATGCATTAAAGTACCTTTTTGTGCTGATGTTATTTTTTCATTTTTTTCTTCTTGTAAAAATTTAGGTTTTTCGAAATTTATATCTTTTGAAATTTCCTCAGAATTTTCTGTATATTTTGTATTATCTAGCTCTTCAATATCAACACCTATCGTTTTTTCTTTCATTTGCTTTAATTTAGTAACAGAACTTTTTGTTGGAATAGTAGTTGCTAATTTATTTTGATATTCATATTCAATCTTATTTTTTATATCTTTTAGACAATCTTCTGATATTTGTTTTTCTTCTAATAATTTTAATATTTTATTCTTATTATTTTCTTGTGTCTCTTCTTTTTTTTCAAAAATAATTTTACTAGATTCAATTCTATTTAATTCAATTAAATCTTGTACATTGTTTTTTTCATAAAGATATACCATTAATATCCAATCTAAATATGATTTATATTTTTTTACTAAAATAGGATTAATTTTCCCATTTTTTCTAGGATAAATATTTTCTTGTTTTTCAATATCCTCAATTTGTTTTACAAAATCATTTGATATTCCAGTTATTATTAATTTTTCCTTTGCTCTTGTTAAAGCAACATATAAAATTCTCATTTCTTCTGAAATACTTTCATTCCTTATAACATTTTTTATTGTTTCTCTAGTTAAAGTATCATACTGAACTTGTGCATTATAATCTATATATTTAGCACCAATACCCATTTCCTGATGTAATAGCACAGGATTTTTCATTATATCTTGTTCATTAAACTTTTTATTAGAATTTACTAAAAATACTACTGGAAACTCCAATCCCTTACTTTTATGAATACTCATAATTCTAATTACATCATCATTTTCCCCGATAATTTTAGCAGAACTCATATCTCCTGAATTTGTTTTTAACTTGTCTATAAAATTTATAAAATTATATAAGCCTTTAAAACTTGCTGTTTCATATCTTTTAGCTCTCTCAAATAACATTTTCAAATTTGCTTGTCTTAAATTTCCATTTGGCATCAAGCCTACATAATTATAATATCCTGTATCAGAATAAATTTTCCAAATTAACTCATCTAAAGCTAAATATTCTTGTTGTTTTCTCCATTTTTTTATATTTTCTAAAAATTTTTCTATTTTATTCTTTAATTCTCTATTTACATCTACTTTTGCTTTTAACATACAATTATAAAAATTATCATATTTATCAGATAATCTAATTTGTACCAATTCATTATCTGTAAATCCACCTATATTTGATCTCAAAACTGTTACAAGTGGTATATCTTGCATTGGATTATCTATTATTTTTAGCAAACTCATTATTGTTTGAATTTCAATAGAATCTAAATATTCTTGAATACTATCAGAAAATACTGGCATTTCTAAATTCATAATTTCTTGCTCATATACACTTGCTTTATCTTTCGTAGACCTTAATAAGATTGCTATATCTTTATAAGTTATATCTCTAAAAACTTCATTTTTTCTATCATAAATTTGATATTTACTATCAATCAATTCCTTTATTCTTTTTGCAACATATTTAGCCTCTAACTCAATATTTTCTATATGTTCTAATTCTTCTAAATCTGTATCTAAACTTGATTCTGCATCTATTTCTGTAGTACTATATTTTGAATTATTTTGTAAATTGCCTTCTATATCATTTTCTTCATTATCTTCTTTTTTTGTATTTATTATATTAATTTCTGTCTTTAAACTTTGCTCAACTTTTTTATAATCTTCTGCCCCAAAATTTAAATATTCATTTTCATCATATTCAACTTCACCTAAAATATTGCTCATTATATTTTTGAAAACTAAGTTAGTAAAGTCTAATATGTTATCTCTACTTCTAAAGTTTTTGAATAATTGGATTTTTCTTCCTGTCCAAGAGTGACGTTTCTTTTTGGACATTTCTATCCATTCAGAACCGTTCTTCCTGTTTTAGCATATATGTGTCCCCGATGGGACATTTTGTCCCAAACAGAAACGTCCCCAATGGGACAAAAATCCCTATATTTATCTAAAAATAACTTTGGCATAGCCTGTCTAAATCTATAAATACTTTGCTTTACATCACCTACCATAAACATATTATTTCCTTTTGATATTGATGAAAGTATGTATTCTTGTACTAAATTACTATCTTGATACTCATCTATTGCTATTTCTTCAAATTTCTCAGTATATTTTTGAGCAACATCTGTTTTTATTATATGTTCTTCTCTTTCTCCATTTTCATTAATATTTACTTCTACATCTTTTACTAATATATTTAAGGCAAAATGTTCTATATCTGTAAAGTCTACTATGTTTTTATCTCTTTTTCTTTTTGAATATATTTCATCAAATTCTATAATTAGATTTTCTAATTTTTTTAATACTTCATACATATCATATATGTCTTGATTTGATTGTTTTGAATCTGATACAAATATTTTGTCTACTTTTTTATTAAATTTCTTTTTTACATTGTCTCTTATATTTTTTGCTTCTTCTTTTATTTCTGATTCTACTTTTTTTCTTGGCCATGTTGAAAATTTTATATTTTGTACTATTTCATAAGCTTTATCCCAATTATCTAAATTTTGTTTTAATATCTCTAATTGTTTAATATCTACTTCAATTGTTTGTTTAAAGTCTTCTAGTTCTTTATCATATTTCAATGTTTCTAAAACATCTTCTAATATAGTAATATCATCTATTAATTCTTCTTGCATTTCTTCTAATAAGATTTTTCCCCATGGCGTTTGACTAAAGTCTTCTTCTAATTTTTCTCCAATATTAAACATTTCTATTTTTTCATTTAGCCATTTTCTAGGATATGGACTTGAACTTATATAATTATATATATTTGTTATTAAATCTTTTAATGGTGTATCATCTTTATAACTTGTATATGTATTTATTAATTTTGTAAAATCTTTGTCTTCTTCAAGATATTTCTTTTCAAATAATTCATCTAATATTTCTTGTTTTAGTAGTTCTATTTCTGGTGTATCTGCTATTCTAAAATTAGGTGATACATTTTCTAGTTCATAGAAATTGTTTTTTACAACTTCTAGGCAAAAAGAGTCTATTGTACATATACTTGCCATATTTAGTAATGTTATTTGTCTTTGTAATTTTTCATTTTCAGGTTCCTCATCTAATTTTTTATATAATGCCTTCAACACTCTTTCTTTCATTTCTGATGCTGCTGCATTTGTGAATGTAACTACTAATAATTTATCTATATCTACATTTTCTTTTATTGCTTTATTTATTATTCTTTCTACTAATACTGCTGTTTTTCCGACTCCCTGCTGCAGCTGCGACTAGTAAGTTAGAATCTTTTTCATATATTGCTTGTTTTTGTTCTTCTGTCCAATTTGGCATTCTCATTTTCCTCCATTTTGTCCCATCAAGGACGTTAAATTGTATTATCTTACTCACATTTTAAAGCAGTTATTTTTTTTAGTCAATAGATTTACTATTATTTTACAAATATATCTTACTAGCTTATAATTTGTATTGTTTCATATAATTAAAAAGAAAAAAGAGCTAAAAATCAGCTCTTTCTTTCACAACTCCTTATGCAAAGTAGGAAATGCTTCTCAGCTCCTCCTCTGCGACAGCCAGCTCCTGGTTCGCCTGAGCCTGTGCTGTCTTGGCTTCTTCCAGCTCAGCCTCAGCCGTGGGTACCTGACCTGCAGCATCTGCATAGGTAATGCAGGGTGCTATGGCATTGCGTACCTCTTCAGGGTTCGGCTTCCGCATCACTGCCAGCTTGCCCAGGATCTTGATGACCTCGAAAAATCCTTTCTTCGAAGTCTTGGCTGTCTCCTTGAGCTCTGCCAGTGCCTCCTTGCATTCAGCCGTTTCTGCTGTCCGCTCCTGGAGATTCTCCGATGCCTCCTGTACGTTTGCCGCCGCATCAGCCTTAATTGCCTCAAATGTCTTACCATACTTTTCTCTCAAAGTTGTCATAATTTTTTCCTCCTGCTTTCTATTTTGAGTTGTCTTGTATTTATAATACATTTTTATTATACCATTTTTTTACATAATAGTCAATCATCTTATGTAAATTTTATATATTATCATTTCTAATAGTCTCAATAATATTTTGCTTATTAATTCTAGACATAGAATATTTCATAATAATACCAATAACTATAGCAACAAATATTATAGAAATCATAATTGATTTAACTGGCAATACATAATTCATACCCATATCAATTTCAAAAGCCTTATAAATCAAATAAGATAGTCCAACCCCTATTGGTATACCAATAATCAGAGATTTTAAGCCATAAAATATACTCTCTAATCTAATCATTCTATTAAATTCCTTTTTAGTCATACCTATAGATTTTAACATCGCAAATTCTTTTTTTCTTAAATTCATGTTTGTAGTAATTGTATTAAATATATTTGTTATTCCAATTAAAGTTATTACTGTAATAAATCCATAAAGGAAAATTGAAATAACTAAAACTATAGCATTATTTTGTTTTACTGATTCTTCATAGTTTAATATACTTATACTATCTTCATTCATATTTATACTTTTATAAAATTGTTTTATTTCATCCTCTACTTTAAAGCAATCTTTTGAATCTATTTGTAATACATGTAAACTTGCATATCCAATTTTTTCAATGTACTCATCACTTACTATTAAATAGCCTGTATCACCATACATATTTTCAAATCCCATTGGTCTTTCTGAGGTTCTTTCTATTATCTTTATGCTTAAATCTTTTAATTTTATATTATCGCTCTCTTCTTCTGTTTCAGGTGGAATTGTTATTTTTCCTGTTACTATATCACCTTTTTGCCATTTATATAAATTTCCTCTTATTTTATTTCCTTCTTCATCATAATTTATACAACTATCAAGTAATATTGCACCATCTTTATAGTCTTCATATTTTCCACCAATTTTTTCTATAAATTTATTATATTGCTCTTTACCTAATGCCATAATTGTAATAGTATCGTTTCTTTCTACTTCATTTCCATTTTCATCAAAAACCTGTGTTTTTACTTTATTTGCAAATTCTGATAAATGTTCTTTTCCTTCAATTTCAAGCATATTCATTCTTTTTATAGAAAAATCATCTATTCCTTTTAATTTTGAAACTTCTAAAAATCTTTCATATTTTTTCTGTAAATTTTCTTTTGTATTTATTTCATCAGTTCTTTCATATAATGCAATATTATATCCTATTTCTGTATAATATGATTCTGAAGTTTTAAAGCCAAATTCTATAAAGCTTGATATTGCAATAAATGTTACAACACTTACTATTATTGATATTACTGTTGTCCTATATTTTTTCTTACTTCTTTTTAAATTTTTATATGCAATTTCTCCGCCTATTTTGAATATTTTTGTGATAACTTTTGGACATTTTACTTTTTTAGCTTTTAATTTTATATCATCAGCACTTCTTATTGCTTCTATTGGAGTTACTTTTGAAGCTTTTCTTGCAGAACTTTTACATGATAACCATATTGTAATAACTGCTATAATAACACTTAAAAGTATTGCTCCCCAAGAAATGCTATAAACTAAATCAAAAACTTCTATATACTTATTAATTATATAACTTACTATTTTTAATACTATATCAATTGCAAATATTCCACTTAATATTCCTAAAGGAATTCCTATGCATCCTAATATTAAACCTTCAAAATAAACACTTTTCTTTATTTGTTTTTTTGTTGCCCCTACACTTGAAAGCATTCCATATTGTTTTAATCTTTCTGTTATTGAAATTGCAAAACCATTTCTTATTACAAATACACTTGATACTAAAACTATTGACATTATAATTCCACCAATAGTATATAAAAATTGTAGTGTATTATCACTTAAATTTGCTCCTTCATATGATAATAAATCATAATTCAATTCAAAATTGTATTTATAACTTATATATACTGATTTTCTTAATCCTCTAAAATTTGTCCCTTCTTCTTTTTCTTCTCTTGTTTGTGCTTTTATCATTTCATTTATTTGTTCTGTATATTCTTGATATTTAAACAAATTCGTATATAAAACTGCTATATTAGCATTATTTTGAATTTTGTCTAGCTTAGTTATAACAGTATATCCAGGTGCTGAATAATCTTCTAACCATGGTCTTTCTATTATTCCAACAATTTTATATTCTTTCTTTGTAGTATTTACAATTTCTTCTTCAAGAACTTC
This sequence comes from uncultured Clostridium sp., assembly GCA_948468685.1. Classification (GTDB taxonomy): domain Bacteria; phylum Bacillota; class Clostridia; order TANB77; family CAG-508; genus CAG-269. The sequence goes on from CAOKJC010000054.1 coordinate 10,404, forward strand.
TTTTTTTTCATTCTCTTGAGTTATATTTAATCCATCTTCTGAAATTTGGATAGTTTGATCATTATTCTCTTCTGATAAATATGGATTATTTTGATTTAGTTTTTCTCCTGTTGTAAGTTGTCTTGTACCTATTTCTAATGAAATTGTATCTCCTATTTTATAATTAACCTTTCCATTTGATATAATATGTTTAGAAATAACTAATTCACTTTCGTTTTCAGGCATTCTTCCTTCTGATAATTGTAATCCCATATTTTTTAAATATTTTTCATCCATTGCTATTACATTTAAATATGGTTTATACTTGTTTTTACTACCTTCTAAATATGAGTACCCTAATTCTTCTGATAAATAATAGTCTTTTACATTCCTGTTTTCTTGTATGTATTTAAGTTCATCTTTTGGAACTTCATAAAATTTTGCATGGAAATTTCCTTCTCTTTCCTTTACCATTTCAATTAAAGTATGTTGAAAACTTGTTACAATTCCTGCAACTCCACATATTAAAGCTGTTGAAAGAATTATTCCTATAATTATAACTGCAGACCTTTTTTTATTTAATTTTAAATCTTTAATACTTAAATCATTTAAAATTTTCATCATCTTCTCCTCCTATTATTAAGATTTTAAAAATTATTTTTATTTAGTTGATATAAAAAGGGAAACATTTTTTATTTTTACGAATGCTACGTGGGGACCGCTGAATACTGTTAAGTACCGAAAGTACTGTTATAGTATCAGTGGGAAAGCATGAGAATAAATAAAAAATATTTCCCTTTATAGCACTTATTAATTTCTAAAATCCTTAATAACCTTTCCATCATCAATAGTAATAATTCTATCAGCCTGTAAAGCGATTTTTTCATCATGAGTTATAATTATAACAGTCTGATTATACTTCTTATTAGAAAGCCTCAATAATGAAACAATCTCCTCACTAGCTTTAGAATCTAAATTTCCAGTTGGTTCATCAGCAAGCATTATAGCAGGCTCATTCATCATAGCCCTCCCTATTGAAACTCTTTGTTGTTGACCTCCTGATAATTGATTTGGTAAATTATTTTTCCTATTTTCTAGTCCTAATGTATGTAATAAATCATTCAATCTCTTTTCATTAATTTCTTTACCATCTAAATTACATGGCAAAGTTATATTTTCTACTACATTTAGGACTGGTATTAAGTTATAAAATTGATATATTAATCCTACTTGTCTTCTTCTAAAAATCGCTAGATTGTCATCACTTAAAGAATATATATCTTTTCCTTCTATATATACTTTCC
>CAOKJC010000055.1 GCA_948468685.1 uncultured Clostridium sp.
GGTCAAATAATGCTATAAAATCACCTGTTGCCATTTTTATGCACTCATTTGTATTTCCAGCAATACCTTTATTTTCACCAATAAATTTGTATTTAATTCTTTCATCTTTCTTATAAATTGATTCTAAAGTTTCATCATGTTTTGGACTTCCATCTGCCAAACATAATTCCCAATTTGTATATGTTTGATTAATTAAACATTCAACTAATTCTTTAAAGAATTTATATGGTGTATTATACATTGGTACTAATATGCTTATCTTTGGATTAATTTTAAATGTTGCATTTCTTTGTTCTTCTATCTCTTTTTTTGTTGGTTCATTATGCTTAATCCATTCTTGATAAGTTTTATTCATGTCTTCATATTCAACCTTTCCAAAAACAATCCCATTTACTTCCTTTATTGCATTTATTATTCCCACATCTTTAATCAAGTTAAATACTGTTTTTACATTATGTGGTTTAAAACCTTTTATTGTATGAGCTGAAGCTCTCAATATTTTTCTTGGTATTGTTCCTTCTGGAAATATTTTATCTCTAATTCTCATTTCATTTTTCCTCCATTTATATATACATTTTACATATTGTTACTGTTCATAGCCTTTTTATTTTTTTCAAATAGAACACTTTTTATTTTTACAAATGCACAAGAACAAAATCGGACATTAATAACATTGTCTCTGTTTATAACATTTTAAAGTCCGTGTCTTTCCTCTGTATAACTTATCTGTGTCCCCTTAATTTTCTCAAAGGCTCCGTAATTTTCCATGAAGTTGAATTTTTAATCAACTCAATCTCCTGTTCCTTTTGTCTCAACAAATTACAAGTATGTTCCATATTATCCTCTAAAAGCTTTATTCTACTATCCTTTTCATTCAATAACTTAGAAAATTCTTGTGACATTTTTTCTCTATCTTGCTCTAATCTTTCTATATATCGTTTAAAATATTCTTCCTTAAAATCAGTATTATTTAATTTCCAACTTAATTCACTTCTTGTTTCTTCTTGTAATTTATTATCTAATTGAACAAATAAATGTATATTTTCATCTTTAATGTTAAATTTATTATAAGTTTCATTTTTGTCTATATTTCTTTCTAATTCTTGATTATATGTAAATATTCTATAGATTATATATTCTAATGGTAAATTTTCTTCTATCCATTCTTGGTCATAGAAAAAATAGTTACCATTAATATAAAATATATTTTGGAATATTAAATCCCATAAACCATATCTAACAAATGTTAAATTTTCTATATCTTGTTTTTCATATTTAATATTATATTTATCAAACACATTAAAATCTGTATGTACTATCTCTAGTTTTTCTTTTAATTCTTCAAATAGATTATTGATAATTTGTTTAGCCTCCATTTTTTGCCCATTTTTTATTAAATCAATAATATATTTATCTAATGTTTTTCCATTTCTTTGATAACTACTTATTATACAATCTTCTTCATATCTATCAAGTGTTTTCAAATTCATTTTATTTAATATATCAATATTTTTCTTAATATTTTCAATATGAGATTTAGCTTTCTCATTTCCCGCTTGCTTATATACATTATCACCTTTTATTATCGTTTTAATTCTATACTCTTCTTTTCTCATATTTGAAAATGAAACAAATTCTATTTTATTATCTTCAAATTCATTTTTACTGCATTCTATAAAAAAAGTATTAGCAAATATTTTAAATAAATTTTCATCTAGATTTAATATTTCTTTATATTTCGCAGTTTCTTCATTTTCTTTAAATTCATTTTCTTTATAAAATACTATATCTCTTGATATAGTCTCTCTATCTGGTAAATGTTCATCTGTAAAAATCACATTACATAAATTTGTATCAGGAAGTGGATAATAAAATTTTCTAAAAGTCAATCCATTTATATCTAACAAATATTCAATTTCTTTTTTATTAAATAGCTGATTTTCATTCTTGCTATTTCTACATATATTTTTAACACCTAATTTATTATCAGCTAATATTAATACTCTGTTATTTTCTTTTAAATTTCTAGCAATATTTTCTAGTTCTATAATTTTTTCTTTAGAAAAATCTCTTAATATGTGATATTCTATATTTTCTTCAAATGGATACCATTCTGTTATATTATTTTCTATCTGCTTTTGTAATTTTTCAAAATCTTGACTATTTTCCAAAATTATCCCTCCTTTTGCTGGCATTGTTAGAACTTGTTCGTTACAGTGCCAGTATACAAATAATTATTTTATAATTATTTGTATTCCTTTATTTTTCTAATTTTTTAAATTTAACTTTTGGCTCCATATCAAAACATCCAACCATTTTTTTCTGTGAAGTAACTTCAAATATTAATGCATCATAATTTCTATTCATTATTATTAGTTCTCCATTTTCATCAAATCTATTACAACTTATTGATAAAGTATATTTTCCTGGTGCCAATCTTAATTTTTGTTCAAAATCAAAAATATATTCTTCACCTTTTTTGCATATTCCAGTATCTATGCCCATAAAATTAGTATTATTACCACACATTTCTTTGCCTTGAAAATCTTTTATAGTTATTGAAACAAATGGATTTTCAATATCTTCATTAAATTGTACTTTTAATTTTATATGCATATATTCACTATTATCAATAATTGGTAATGGTTGATTATCTTGGTCAAACATACCATAGTCAAAAATAGCTGCCTCATTATTTCCATATACTACCATATCTGGATTTATTGTAAAATGCTTTTTCCATTCTGCTTTTTCTGACAAAAAATTAATTACCTCTTTTGTTATTTTATTTTTACCTTTATTTCCTTCTCCATCTTTCATCTTTGTAATCAATTTTTTATATTCTTCAACACCTTCTTTTACACCACCATCAAATATTTTCTTTCCATGTTGTAAAATGATTGTTCTATTACAGTTATTTAATACATCTGAAATACTATGTGTTACAAATAGAATTGTTTTACCTTTTTTCTTAAATTGTTCAAATTTCTTGAAACATTTTAATTGGAATGCCATATCTCCTACTGATAAAACTTCATCAACTATTAATATATCTGGGTCAACATTTATAGCACATGCAAAAGCTAATCTTGCAAACATACCTGATGAATATGTCTTTACAGGTTGGCTTAAATGTTCCCCAATATCTGCAAAATCAATTATTTCTTGTTCTTTTTCTTTTACTTGTTCATGCGTTAATCCCATTATTTGTCCATGTTGATAAATATTTTCATATCCTGTTAGTTCTGGATTAAATGCTGTTCCAAGTTCTAATAAAGAACTGATTTTTCCATTTATTTTAATTTCTCCAGATGTTGGCACTACAACACCTGTTATCATTTTTAGTAAAGTAGATTTACCTGCTCCATTTCTTCCTAAAATTCCTAGAATTTCTCCTTTTTTTAGTTCTAAATCAAATCCTTCCATAGCTGTAAAAGTACTATGTTTTTCATATTTTGGAAGTAATATCTCAAGCAATCTATCTTTTTTTCTATGATACATTTTATATTGTTTACACAAATTTTTTATTTCTATTACATTTTCATTATTTTTCTCTTCTATCTTTTCTTCCATTTTCTCTTCCTTTCACTCACTTTGTTATAATACATCAGAAAAATCCTTCTTTGTCTTCTTAAAAATATGATTTCCCCACATAAACAATATTAAAGTTATAGTCCAAAATACTAGAGTATAAAATCCATATCCTTTAGTTATAATATTTTCGCCAATAAAAGCCTGTCTTGAAGCAGAAACTAAATAAGTAAACGGTATGCAATGTAATATCTTAGCAACAAATGGATGCTCTGCTAATCTTTGTAAATCCCAAACAATTGGTGTAAACCAGAAAAATAATTGCATCATAATATTTAGTAATTGTGAAAAATCTGGTAAAACAGTCACAATTGCTGATGTAAATCTTGTAAAAGCTATAATAAAACAATATGCTGCTACTATTGCATATAACAATATTAAAAAATTAGGTACATATCCAAAAATAGAACTTACTACTATTGCTATTGCAAATAAAAATAATGATACAAATGATGATGAAATTATAGCAATTACTGGTATAGTATCTACTGGAAACACAACTTTTTTAACCAAATAGCTATATGCCCTTATTGAATTGCTTGCATTAATAATTGAATCATTCATTGTCATCCACATAGCCATTGCTGGTAAATACCATGAAACATATGGATAATTTCCAACACTACCTACTTTCAATATGTACTGAAATACAATTACATATGTAAGCATAAAAATGAATGGTTGTAAAAATCCCCAAATCGCACCTAAACTTGTATTTGCAAATCTATTTTTAAAATCATTTTTTCCTATTCCCCATATTACTTTTCTATTCTTAATAACATCTTTTATAAATTCCATGTTCTATTACTTGTCCTTATACTATATTTAGGTTTTTTTAATTGGATTTACCTATAAACCTTTTTTTCTTATTCTAAATATATTTACCAAACTCTAAACCTAATGTCTCCATCTTTTTCAACATAATTTGTCTTTACATTTAAATCTTCTACCCATTTTCTAGTTTCTAAAGTTGTCCAATTTCCTGTATCATATCCTGTTCCTGGATTATTATTCCATAACCATTCTGGAGTTGGCCATAAACATATTTCAGGTTGTATCGCTTCATATATTTTTCTATCAACACCACTTTGTCCATGGTGTGCCATCTGTACTATATCTGCTTTCAATTTTTCTTTTTGATTTTGTAATAATTTTTCTCCACTTTCTATTCCAGTATCTCCTAAAAATAATAAAGATTTATCATTTATATTCATTTTTACTACCATACTAGAATTATTTATTGGATTTGTTGTTATTTCTGGATTCTTTATTCCTAATATTTCACATTGCATATTATCTATGTTTATTAATTGATTTAGATATACTTCTTCTACTTTATCATTTATTTTATCACTTTCCATTATACTAAAAAATTTTTCTATTTCTTCTATTCTAGCAGTTTCGTATTGTTTATACCAATCTAAATCATTTAACGTAACATATACTTTTTCTATTTTCATGTCTGTATTTTCTACAATTTCCATAAAAGCTTGTGCGTGGTCCATGTGTGGATGTGTTATAAACCATACATCTACTTTTCCTCCGCCAAATCTATTTATATTGTCTATTAAATTTTGGGCATCTTCTTTTAGTCCTCCATCTATTACAATCGTCTTATTTTTTGTTATTAACACATACCCCATCATTTGTCTTGGTCCATTATCATGCAATTGTATTAATGTAAGTCCATTTGCATATTTTACATAGCACAAACTTAAAATTATTACTAACATTGCCATTAACACTATTGATATATTTATAATGCATTTCTTAATTTGTATTTTTTTCATTTTTTATTTTGTTACCTCCTATGATGTTTATCTTTTTTTCAAAGCTTTTAATATTCTATATCTTATCTTAAATAAAACTTTCCCTATCACTGGCATATTCATTATTATAAAATTTTCTACATAATACATGAATTTTTCTGTTTTATATAATTTGTGAAAAACCATCCACTTTCTAAAATTCATTTTTTTCTTTTTTTCAAGCATTTCAAAATATTCTAACGCTTGTACATTTAATTTTTGTAGGTCTTTAGGAAATTTTTCATTGTTTTCTACATATGATTTAAAAACTCCTAGTTTTACATTTATAAATAGTTCTCTTATCTCTTCTAATTTTTCCATTTCATGTGATACTTTTTTTGTACCCACTTCATTATTTCCATGTTGTCTATATTTTATATATTTTTCAGGCATATATGCCATTTTTCCATTTATCGATACAATTAGTCCTATCCAAAAGTCATGTATTAAATATTTTGATGTTGTTGGAAATGGCAATATTTTTTCTATTAGATTTTTTTTACTTAACACTGTACATCCAGTAACACAATTATATAAATAATTAATTTTATTTGTACCTATATATTTTTTTATCTTATCATTTAATAACATAAAATCTCCAAAAGATGGATAAATGGTGTTTAAATCTTTATCAACTACTACTAAATCCCCAAATACTAAATCTGCATTTTGCTCTTTTAGTGTTTTAATAGACTTTTCTATTTTTTCTGGTAACCACACATCATCTTGGTCAGACAACATATATAGTTCATTTTCTACTTTTTTTAATAAAAATTCTATATTTTTTACTACCCCTAAATTTTCTGTTTGTGTATATATTTCTATTCTATTATCTTTTTCTTTATATTCTTCTAAAATTCTTACTGTATTGTCTGTCGAGCAATCATCTGATATGATTAATCTTATGTTTTTATATGTTTGTTTCAATATACTGTCTATTTGTTCTTTTATATATTTTTCTCCATTATATGTTGCTAATAATACATCTATTTGTTCTTCCACTTTTAGATTCTTTCCTTTCTCATAGCACAAATCTGGTTGGAAAAGAGTTTCTTTTAAAATAGATTTCCTTTTCTTTGCCTATTATATATATTTTTGCTTTATTTGTCAATTTTATATCAATTTAAATTTCGTTTTTTATCAAATATTGTTACAGTTCACAGCTACAAAAATATTAATATTACTAAGTGCAATTTTAGGAAAAGAAATTACATATATTGAATTAGACAATAATCCAATATTAGGAAAGGATTTATCAAATAGTAAAATTAGTATGTATTACAATACAGTTAAATCAGGAGAAGATTATTTAAAATCAAGAAAAGTAATAATTGTTTTACAACTTTTATGAACGAAAAAAGAAGCATACTTTCAAGCTTCTTTTTTCGTTTTATACACTATTTACAATGAAATAAGATTTACTAAACTCTCAAAAATCTCATTTTCAGGCAACTGCTTATTTTTATTCTCATTAATAAAAATAACATATTTATCATTATCATAAAAATACTCATATATCTGATACTTATCTAAATTTTCAAAACAATAGTCTAAAACTTCGCCTGTTACATCATCAATAATATAGCAAGTACTCGAAACAGAAAATGCATAGAACTTATTACCATTGATAGCATTTTCTAACTTATTATCATTTTCATTTGGATTTTCTATATTTTTTATTCTTAAATAGCCTAATTTATCTATTGTATAAGTTGAATTAGTATTATTTTCTATTAACTTTAAAAATTTATCTCTACTTTTCTCTTCAATCCAAATTCCTGCATTTTTAGGATGACTCTCTTTAATTATTTCATCAATTTTACTAATATCTGGCTCTGTATTCTTTATCATCCCTGAGAAAGCAACCTTATACTTTATACTTGACTTTATTACTGGAATTTCTATATTATTATCATTTTGTATCTCATATAATTCTGCATTTCCACTAATTCCGAAATTTGCTTTTATTTCATCAATCTCTTTTTTTTCTTCTTCAGACAAATTATTTTCTTGTTGTACAATTTCCTCTATATTTATTTCTTGACTTGTAATATTACTATCAAAATTTTCATCGTCTTGATTTTCCTCATAATCGTTTTTTAGAGAAACATCATTTGATGTTTCTCTATTACTAAATATTGTTATTATACTAATTACACCAATAGCTATTATAAGTACTAATATAACTATAAAAAATTTAGTTTTATTTTTTATTTGCATTTTTAAATTTTCCTTCCCAAACTTAAATAGATTTCAACATTGATAAAGTTGCTTCAATATATCTATTTGTAAAGTTTTTATTTACAACTGATTGATGTCCATTAACTCCTTGATATGGTAACTCTATTAAAGCTGTTTTAGCAGGTTTTCCACTTGAACCTAAATACGTTCTAGCCCAATTAACCATATAACCTTCTCCATATCTTCCTACTGCTGATTTATCATTTTCAGGAAATTGTTTTTCATAATATGAACATATTGTAGGATCACCTATTAATTGTTGAGTCCATCCATGTAAATCAACTAATAATGTTTGTCCGCTTTGTGATTTTTTGCTTAATAGAAAATCTCTTAAACTTTGGGCCTCATATGCTTGAAAACCTGAAGTTCCATTATAATTTCTAGCATCTGTATATCTAGTATAACTATTTCCTATTTGCCAACATCTATTTAAGTCAATTCCTTTGTTTCCAGGAGCTGCACTATATAGAGTAGTTCTTCCTGGTCCATTATTTGTCCATCCACTTTTCAATCCATCTTGGTTAACTCCTGGAAAAACATATATTGTCCACTTTTGCGCTAAATCATAATCTTTGTCATTAATTAATCTATTATAAAATGCATTTGCTATATCAACTAATTCATTTCCATCTTTGTTCCACAAATCTTCATATCCATGTATTGCAAATGTTGCAAAAAACACGTTTTCTCCATTACCAAATTTAAGATATTTTAGATCTGAGCCACCTCTACCAGCAATTTTTAAACCTGAACGTCCATAAACTCCTTCTTCTCTTCCAATTTCTTTAATAGTAGTTTTTCTTTCTACTTCATCTAAAACTTTATTATTCTCATCAATATATTGTACTTTTATACTTATACTTTTATTATTATAGCTTGAAAGGTCAAGAATTATTTCATATCCTGGTTTTGGATTGTTATCTTGCCCTCCATATCCTTTTATTTCATCTAATACATCTTGTCTATTTACTCTTGCAATTTTAGCATTTACAACTTTATTATCAATTAAAACTTGAATTTTGGCATTTTTAACATTTGTCATTAACCAACCTTTCATCTTAAAATCTTTAATTGAATACATTGTTGATGTTATTTGTGTCTCAAAATTCGATGTTATTTTATTTCCTATTTTAGGTTCTATCTTAATTTCTATCGCTTCTATTCTTAAATTCTTGCCGGTTGTGCCTGAAATTTCACCATCATTTGCCCATTTTTGCCATCCTCTACCTTGTACATAAGTTCTATATAATACTGAATATTCTTCAGTTCCTTCTAGCTTAATTTTTATCGCTTCTATTTTTTTAGCTTGACCTGTTGTTCCTGATTCTTGTCCATTTTCCTTCCAGTTTTTTTCCCATCCTATATCTTGTATATGTGTTTGATATTGTATTTTCACACCTTTTGGAATATTTTTTCCTACAATCTTTATAGCTTCAATACTTAATCCATTTCCTGCTAATCCTGAAGTTTTTCCTTCTGTTACAAATTTGTTTTCCCAACCTACATTTTGTATATGCGTTTGATATGTTACTGAAAAATCTGTACTTTCTACTATTTTAATTTCTATTGCTTCCAATCTTCTATTTTGGCCTGTTGTCCCAGCAACTTCACCATCTTTTACCCATTTCTGCCATCCTAATTCTTGTAAATATACTCTATACATTACAGAATATTTCTTTGTATCACTTGTTTTTATTTTTATAGCTTCAATCTTTTTATTTTGACCTGTTGTTCCTGATTCTTGCCCATTCTCTTTCCAGTTTTTTTCCCAACCTATATCTTGTATATGTGTTTGATATTGAATTTTTACATCTGTATTTTTTAATTGTATTTTAACAGCTTCAACTTTTAAGCCTTTTCCTACGGTTCCTGATACATCACCATCATAAACATATTGTTCCCATCCAATATCTTGTACATGTGATTGATATATAACAGTAGCCTTTTTAGGAATTACTCTTATTTCTATTGCTTCAACCTTTAGACCTTTTCCAACAACACCTGAAATTGCTCCATCTTTTACCCAGTCTTTCCATCCAATATCTTGTACATGTGTTCTATATTCAATAGAATATTCCTGTGTTCCAGTTAATTTTATTTTTATTGCTTCTAATTTTCTATTTTGACCTGTTGTTCCTGAAATTGCTCCATCTTTTACCCAATCTTGCCATTTTTTTCCTTCTATATATGATTGATATGTAACTCCAACACCTTTTGGAGCATTTATTAACTTAATTTTTATTGCTTCATTTTTCTTATTTTGACCTGTTGTTCCTGATTCTTCTCCATTTGTTTTTGAAAAATCTTTTTCCCATCCTATGTCTTGTACATGTGAATTGTAAACTACATACATATTTTTTATTTGTTCAACTGTTTCATTTTTTGTATCATTACTGCTTTTAGTTTGACTATTATCTTCTATAGTATTATTTGTAATTTTTGTTTGTGCATTTCCTTGTTCTATTACATTATTTGTGTCTTTTGCTTGTACATCACCTTCATCTACTATATTATTTACAATTACACTATTTGGGTTCAAATCATTTGTTGCATTACTCCCTACACATCCTAATATAAGTGCTAACATTAAAATGGTTGTTACAAAAACCTTACTTATTTTTTCATTTTCTAATATTTTCATTAGTTTATTACCTCCCCTTATTATATACTAATTAGATTAAAAAAAGTTTCATTTAGTTGCATATTTTTTCAAATATTTTTAATATTAGTTTTATTCTATCATTTATAGTATTGCGTAAATAATATAACTCAATAAAGGAAAATGCAAAATCATTATTTCCTTTAAAGCTCTTTTTCTTAATCCTTTAAAATTTAAAAATCTAAAATATTTATGAAGTGCTAGATATACAATTTTAGATTTTTGAGATTTCTCATAATATTTTACAACTTCATCTTCTTTTTCTTTTAATCTATTATCTATCTTTGAGCTATAATCTCTACACATTAAAGCTCCAGCCAAATATGTCTCAGTTATTACCTTATGTCTATATTTAAGATATGCCTTATAACTGTTTCCATTTTCATTCTTCCAAATTTTCATATTTTGTTTAAAACTTCTGCCTCCAAAAATATTGCTTTCATGAATTCTATATCCAAAAAGAGGCTTATCTATACAATATATTCCATTAATATTTGCTGCAATATATGTTGAATGCCAATCATGTGCAAATGTATTTTCTGTAAAAGGTAGCATTTTTTCTTTTACTTCTTTTGTTATCATTTGACTGCATCCTATCGCTATATGTCTTGAAAATGGCAATATAAAATTTTTGCCTTCTACAATCGGCATATTTTTATATCTCAAATAGCTTTTGTTTAAAATTTCATCATTTTCACCAATTTGATTTGCATCACAATATACTAAACTTACATTTTTTTCTTTTAATAATTTTAAACTTTCCTCTATTTTATTTGGATACCAAATATCATCATGGTCTGAAAACACTATATATTCTGCTGTTGATTGTTTTAACAAAAATTCAAAACTTTTTGTGCATCCTAAGTTTGTTTCTTGAAAATATAATTTTATTCTTTCATCTTTTTGTTCATATTCTTCTAAAACTTTTCTTACTTCTTTATTTGGTGAACAATCATCTGAAATTATTAGTTCAAAATTTTTATGTGTCTGATTTAGTATACTTTCTATTTGTTTTTTTAAATATTCTATCTTTGTGTTATATGTTGTTAATAATATATCAACTTTATCTTCCATCTTTAATTCCTTTTTTATTTTGCATTACTACATTCTTTTTAGTAATATTTTTTCTTTTTTCATTTTATATTTTATACTCTATTTTGTCAATGGATATTTTATCTTATTATTGGAAA
>CAOKJC010000056.1 GCA_948468685.1 uncultured Clostridium sp.
CTGTTTTTAAAACTCTTTCTACTTCTCCTCCAAAGTCAGCATGTCCTGGTGTATCTACTATGTTTATTTTTATATCTCCATGCATTACTGATGTATTTTTTGAAAGTATTGTGATTCCTCTTTCTTTTTCTTGGTCATTTGAGTCCATTACTCTTTCTTGTACTTGTTCATTTTCTCTGAATACATGACTTTGTCTTAATAGTGCATCTACTAATGTTGTTTTTCCATGGTCTACGTGTGCTATTATTGCTATGTTTCTTATTTTTTGGTTATTCATTTTTATTACCCCTTTTATTTAAAAAATTATTTCTATTCTATAACTAAAAAATTATATCACTAAACATACTTATTGTCAAATATATTTTACATAATTTATTTACTTTTTTTATAATTACAATGCGTTACAATATTTTTCCATTTATATAACATTCATATATATAATCAGGATTCTCATAAAACAAACTACTATTGTAATTATCAATTTTCTCTATAATCCATGAAGATAATACATTAATTATAGTCTCAACAAATTCACTTGTATTATTATTAACTCTCACAATTAGTCTTTTATAAACTTTTGCAATTTCCCAATATGTAGGAACTCTATATTTGCAATTAGATATATAATCATATTCCCCATTAGTAATTTTAGCTTCATCTATAAAATCATTTGCAACCTTTTCAATATTTTCACAATGATACACTTCTGCTAATTCATAAATTTTCTTAATATTTTCTTTTCCTAATTTTTGAATTACATCTTTTTTAGTATTTTTTGTTAATCTTGATATAAATTCAATTAGTCCACAAGTAAAAAATAAATCATTTTCTTCTTTTGATTCCCCCATACTTTTATAACTCCTCAATTCCAATAAATTTTAAACATTTTAAAGACTCTTCTGTGCAAAAGGCAATTTGATGTGTTGGATGTCTAAATTTAGCAAGCTCCCAAAACGCATCTCTTGTAATTTGTCCTTCAATTAAATCTGTAATGTAGTTATAAACTTGGTCATCTGCCATTGCTCCAATAACTATATCATAATTATGTTTTTTTCCATTTCTAGAATTTATAATAAAATCCAACCATTCTTCAGTCATAATTGTAAAATCTTTTATCTTTAAATTAGAATTTTCATTATACTCATATTTGTTAATAATTGGTGTTTCGTATTTTTTTGCCCATTTTTCAGCTTGTTCTTGCAACACTGTACAATAAAAACCTGTACCAAAATCTTTTGTATACTTTCCTTCTAATATTTTAGGATTTTCTACTTTACAATAACTTCCATGATATATAACTTGTTTTGCCATCCTATTTATCTCCAATCTTAATTTTTATTTTTGTAACTATTTTGTAAGTTCTATAATATTATTCATAATTTCATCAGTAACCTTATCTAAAACTTCTTTATCCTTACTACCTTTATGCTCACTAAAATCAAGAGGCTTTCCATATGTAATAGTAACTTTTCTATTACCTTTTTCCCCACCTTTAATACCACAAGGAACAACAGGAGCACCGCTTCTTAAAGCAAAAAATGCAGCACCATCTTTTACTTTTTCTCCTTTTTCTAAGCCATTTCTTGTTCCCTCTGGAAATAAAGCTAAACAGTTACCATCTTTTAAAGTTTGTAAAGACTCCTTTAATGCCTTAACCTCTTTTGAATCTCTCTTTACAAGAATTGCATCAAATACCACACCTAGAACTGCAAAAAATTTATTTTTTGTCAACTCCTCTTTAGCTAAAAATCTAGCATATCTTCCACATGTTATTTCAATTAAAGGTGGATCTAAATAAGTTCTATGATTTCCACAAATAATTGCAGCTCCCTCTTTTGGTATGTTTTCTTTCCCTATGACTTCAAATCTATATACTATTTTACAATAAACATATATTGCACTTTTTACTATTCCTCTACCTATTGCTTTTAATACATTCTTCATTTAAAATTTCTCCAATCTATTTTATTTATTAGCCTCTGGCACATAAATATTCTTAACCACAACCTCAAACTCTTCAACATTCATAGCAGTCAATTTTTCAATTTCCTTTTTAGCTTTATCTTTAAATTCTTTTATTCCTTCATAAACATTAAAGCCATACACAATAGTAACTTCCATATATAACTTTGCACCTTCGCCAAAGTTATCTACTCTTATTTTTTGAACTTTGTGTATTCCAGGTGTCTTAATAACTAAATATTCCAAAATTTGTCTAAAAACTGTATCTGAAATTGTAAAATTACCTAAATAACTAAAAGTTGGTCTAATTATTGATTTTTCTGATATGTATGGTTGATTTCCTCTTCCCTTTGTTTTAAAAATTTGAAGAGGGTCTAGTAAATATCCTGAAAAATCTTTTTTTATCTCAAATGTTGGAACTGGAATTACATGTTTTCCCTCTGTTACTCTTATTCTTCTAGCTGTTTGCATCTCTTCTTGTGTAGCTACATCTGAAATATAAGTTGTATCAGATATTTCTGGCAACTCTAAATTTGCAGCTATTTTTTGTACCATTCCATCTGATGTTCCAAGTATTAATATACTTTCTGGCTTATATTTTTTTAGTGCTTTTATTATTTCTTGCTTTTCTTCTTCTTTATAAAATAAAGCATGTTTTACAGTTTCTATCTTAGTTGGAGCCTTTTTAGCAGACTCTCCTGCAATTACCTGATTATCTTTTATTAATAGACCATCATCAATTATAAAATTTACATTTTTCTCACTAGCAACCATTTGAGCTCTATAGCTTTTACCTGTACCTGATGGTCCTACAAATGCATATACTTTTATTTTATTTGGCATAATTTTTGATAAATTAGGTAAATTAGGTATTTTATCTATTAATGACATACTCATTCTCCTTCTTTGTTAAATATTTATTATAATTTATATCTGATATTTATTAATAGTCCATTTGACTTAAATTTGGAAATTCAAATACTTTTCCATTTTCAGTAAATTGCCCATTAGGTATATGTGTTTTATTAAATTCATTTTCTCCCTTTAAGAAATATCTATATTTTGATGAATTACTTAAAAAACCTGGACCTATTATTATAGGGTCATCCCATGTGCAATCAATCCCATACCAAACGCCATTCAATTGAACATAATTCCAAGCATGGCTTTCAGTAACCCCCTCTGAATTAGTTGCAGTTCCAATTGTAATTGTACAAGGTATATCTAAAGCATCCATTAAATATTTAAATGATTTAGCATATCCTTCACAAACACATCTTTTATTTATAAGAGCTCCATATATGTTATATATATTTGATTCTGATATCATTTGTTCATAATCTATACTTTCAACTAAATAATCATGTACTAACTTTATATTTTCATAATCGTCTGTTCTTTTATTTTGAACAAAATATGCTTTTACTTTTCCTATTTCATTTATTGCCTGATTAATCATTTCTATTGAGTAAAACCCATCTCTTAGGTAATTCCTATTGTTTCCTGAATTTATAAATACTTTATATGTTTTTTCGTTTCCTCTAACCGTTGTTTCCATATTTAAATTTAATTTAGAAAAATCTATGTAAAATATATCAGGATTGTCATATGTATATGCTTCTAATGCTGACTGATAATATGTTCCCATTAACTGCTCTCCTTCATCTTTTGAAAGAATTTGAGAAAAACTTGTTTCTAAATTTATTTCATATGTACCACTTTTCATATTTTCTATATTTTTGTCCATTGCATCATATATTATCTTTGAATAATAATCTAATTGGCTATAAAAATGCTTATTATCTTGATTTATATTATTACTCAAATTTTCTTCAATTTTATTATAATTTTCTTGTGATAACTCTATTTTTTCTGATATATTTATATTTTCTACTTTCTTTTCAGTAGTAGTAATATTTGATACAAATTGCTGAACTTCACCTACTATATTTGTTTTATTATATTCATTATATACAATTATTCCAAAAAAGCATAATAATCCAAACATTAACATTGTAAGTATTGACATTATAAATGATGTTATTTTTGATTTCATAATTATCACACTCTCTTTCATAATTCCAAACTTAATTTCAAAAAACTAAATATATTATAACATTTTTTATTGTTAAAAACTAGTATATTTTTGTTTTTTTTGCCAATACTATTGTTAAAAATTACAATAGTAAATAAATGGAGAGATTATGAAAATAAAAGATATTATAAACGATATTTTCAGTTATACCCCACCAACAAATTATGAATTCATATTACCTGATAACTTTAATGACACACCACCTAATGAAGTTCCAAAAAAACAAAATATAACTGAAAAAAAAGAAAACATTTTTACCAGTTTAGATGTCAATTTAGATTATATAAAAATGAAATATAATTTACTAATTAATAGTGATATTATCACTCGAGAATTCATTTTAAATGCTCGTGGTAAGCAACACAAAGCTTTATTATTATATATTGATGGTATGGTAGACTCACAATCTTTAAATGATTTTGTTTTAGAACCTCTAATGATGCGTAATAAAAATAATCTTTTTGACGGTGATCAAAATAGAATTATATCAGAAGCAGTAAGTAATAATATTACTGTTAGAAAAGTCAAAAAATTTGATTTAGCTGATTATATTGAAAGTTGCTTAATTCCTCAAAATAACACAGAAAAAACAAATTCATTTGATGAAATTTTTTCTGGTGTTAACTCAGGAAATTGTGCACTTTTTGTTGATACACTTAACATTGCATTCGATATTGATGTTAAAGGTTTTAAACAAAGAAGTATTGATAAGCCAGAAAATGAAATTGTTATAAAAGGTCCTCATGAAGCTTTTGTTGAAAATATCCGTACAAATACTTCTTTACTGAGACGTTTTTCAAATAATGAAAATTTAGTTATTGAAAATTTAGAAGTTGGAACTATGACTAAAACTAAATGTGCTGTATGTTACATGCAAAATATTGCTAATGGTGATTTAATTGCTGAAATTAAATATAGAATAAATAATCTGAATGTTGATTCCATTTTATCAATTGGTCAATTGGAACAACTAATTAGTGATAATAATTCATTAGGATTACCACGAGCAATTTCAACGGAAAGACCAGATAATGCAGTTCAACATATCTTAGAAGGTAGAGTTGTTGTTTTATTAAATGGTTCACCTTTTGCATTGATTTTACCTGCTATTATGATTGATTTTTTAACATCTCCAGAAGATAGAAATTTGAAAACTATATTTTCTAATTTTTTAAGAGGTATTAGAATACTTGCTGCTTTTTTTGCACTTCTTTTACCTGGAATATATGTATCTGTAACTAGCTTTCATATTGAAATTCTCCCCACTGAATTACTATATTCAATTTTAGCAGCTAGAGAAAGTGTTCCATTTCCAATAATCTTTGAAATTTTAATAATGGAAATTTCATTTGAAATTATTAGAGAGGCTAGTCTTAGAGTTCCTTCTCCAATAGGAACAACTATTGGTATTGTTGGAGGTTTAGTTGTAGGTCAAGCTGCTGTAAGTGCTGGTATTGTAAGTCCAATATTAATTATTGTTGTTGCTATGACTGCTTTAAGCTCTTTTGCAATTCCTGATTATACTTTTAGTTTTCATTTAAGAGTTTTTAGATTTTTATTTATTTTTCTAGGTTATGCTGCTGGTTTCCTAGGAATTGGTACTGGGCTTTTTGTATATATTTCTATTATATGTGATATGGAATCTTTTGGAGTTTCTTACTCTATTCCTTATTCTACTATGGAGAATTTGAAAAGTGCAGGTATTATTCTTCCTCCTATTTGGAAACGTGAATATAGGTCTGCTTATCTTGCGACTAAGAAAAGTCAGAAACAAAAGAATATTTCTATGAAGTGGAAGTTTCAATAATTCTCATAATACAAAACATAATAATATAAATATTCAGGTCAAACTCATTTTTTTATATTTATATTATTATGCTTTCAGTTTTTATGATAAAGTAAAATTTATAATTAAAATTATTAAAAAGAGAGGAGTAAATATGACTAAACAAAAAATTAGTACGATAAGTGCAATTATGCTGACACTTTCAATAGTAGTATCATATATAACTAGTTCTTTACCTAGAACATTTATAAATGAATTCAAATCTGCCGCTTTACTAAATATTGTCTATATTACAGCTATTGTCTTATTTATAATTCTATTATTTTGTAAATTACTTAAAAAATTTCCTGGATTAGACCTTTTAGATATTTCTAATTTTTTAGGTGGCAATATTTTAAAAAATATTGTTGGTAGCTTTTTTATACTTTATTTTATACTTAGTTCTAGTTTAATGTTAAGAAACTTTTGTGAAGGATTATCTGTTGTTTATTACCCTTTAACTAGTTACGTATTTGTTATTTTAATGTTTATTATATCTCTTGCTCTTTCAAATAGATTGGGATTCATTTCAACATTAAATACAGCATCAATAATTTTTCCATTAGTATTAATAAGTGCAATATTATTATTCTGTGGTAATTTAGATAATTTTTCATTTAAAAGAGTTTACCCTATACTAGGTGATGGTTTTTATAATACATTTATTTTAGGACTTAAAAACATTGGCTCTTTTGGTGGAATATGTTATTTATATTTCTTACCACCAATGCTAAAAGAACCTGAAAAATTGAAAAAAATAGCCATAATTTCTGTTATTTGTACAGGTGCATTTATGCTTTTATGCGTAGGAACTCTACTTTTCATGTTTTCATTTTTTATTACTACTAATGAAATAATGCCCTTATTTTCAGCAGCTCGACATATAGAATTCGGTTCATTCTTTCAAAGATTTGAATCTGTATTTTTACTAATTTGGATTATTTCATTTTGCTGCTATCTAAGTATAAGTTGTAAATTTGCTACACACATTTTTAGTAAAATGTTTAATTTATCTGATATGAAACCATTATTAACTATTTTCACAATACTGATTTTAGGAATTTCATTATTACCAAAAAATTATGCAATTTCTAGTTCATTTGAAACTGATTTTTATAGATATCTTCGAATTGCAATTGGTTATATTTTAGGTTTGCTAGTATTAATTTTAGCTAACCTAAAAAAGAAGAAAGTAGGTGAGAAAAATTAGTAATATATTTTATAAAATTTTTATATTAATACTAATAATTATATTTATTTATAGTTTTTCTGCCTCATATACTTCACTTAATCTAGATAATTTAGCATTTGTTGTAGCACTTGGAATTGACAAATCAACATCAAATAAACTAAAAGTAACATTTCAATTTATAAAACCCACTCCAAGTAGTGAAGGAGGTTCGGAAACTAAACCTGTTCTAACTAGTGTAGATTGCTCTTCAATAACAAATGGCATAAATATTATGAATGCATATTTAGGAAAAAAAGTTAATTTATCACATTGTAAGCTTATCATTTTCTCAGAGGAACTTGCAAAAGACGGAATATCTGACGAGATATATTCATTAATTAATGAAGTTCAAGTAAGACCTTCTGCCAATATTGTTGTTAGTAAATGTAACACGAAATATTATATTGAAAACTCTGTTCCTAGTTTAGAAAGCTTAATACCAAAATACTATAATATCTTCCCACATAGTAGCGAATATACTGGATATACTTGTGAAGCAACTATTGGAGACTTCTTTAATGCTCTTGTTTGTAATTCTTGTGCTCCTTATGCTATATTAGGTGGTATTAGTACATTTGATGGAAATACTTCATCTGAATCTGAAATATCTGATGATTCTACAATAAAATCAAATGAAAATCTTATAACAGGAAATAGATTATCACAAAATATTGGAGTTGCTGTTTTTAAAAATGACAAACTAGTTGGAGAATTAAACGCTATTGAAACAATTTGTTTTTTAAGCATAAGAAAAAAAGTGGATAGCTTTTTAGTATCTATCCAAAATCCAGAAAACTCTAATTCAAAAATCGACATTTATTTAACACCAAATAGCACTCATAATATTAGTGTTGATATCGTTAATGGGTCTCCTTATATAAAATTGAAATTTGATTTTTCTGGTAAAATATATTCTATGACTAAAGGTTCTGAATACCTAAATCCAGATGTTTTAGATTCAATCTCAACTACTTGTAACAAATATCTAGAAGAGCAATTTACTAATTATCTATATAAAACTGCAACTACTTTTAATAGTGATATAAATAGTTTTGGAATGTATTCACTTTCAAACTTTATAACTTCTACTGAATTTGATAATTACAATTGGTTAGTAAATTATCAAAACTCTACTTTTGACATTGATATTAATACTGTTATGGATTCTGGATTTTTACTAACTCAAACTTAAATGTGTCAAAAGGGACAGCCTTTTTGGGCTTGTTTTTGTGCCAAAAAAGGCCGTCCCCTTTGACACAAAAAAAGGAAGGTGTTTTTATGAATTTTATTTATCATTTTACTTTTATTATTGTTACTGTTTTTGTTTTAATGAAAACTATTTCTTATGGTTTATATGAAATAAAAACTCAAAATAATAAGTCTGGTGGAATTGCTGTTATATGCTTTTCTATTATAG
The DNA here is from genome assembly GCA_948468685.1 of uncultured Clostridium sp. Classification (GTDB taxonomy): domain Bacteria; phylum Bacillota; class Clostridia; order TANB77; family CAG-508; genus CAG-269. The sequence continues at coordinate 8,531 of CAOKJC010000056.1, forward strand.
TTGTTATTTTTGCTAATATTATTTCACTATTAAGGTGAATTCAAAAAGGCATGATTAAAATTTCTTTAACCTTTTAGATTACTTTTCATGCCTTATTATTTCCACTTTGGTACATATTCCTCTTCATGTTCCCCCAATTCTTGTATATATCCATTTTCTAGATTTAGTCTATACAAATAATTTTCAATTTCTTTATTTTCTTCTTTTGTTAGTTTTCTATTAATATCATCAGTTTCTTTTGATTTATATGTTGGAAAATACTGAGCCATAACACTCACATAAACTTCATTCATATTATCATTAATCCATTTTAAAACTCTTCTTGAATTTAAAATGTGATTTGGTAAAACTAAATGTCTTATAATCATACCTTTTTGCATTATTCCATTATCCTTAAATATTGGTTTTTCAACTTGTCTATACATCTCTTTTATTGCTTCTGTCGCAATTTCAAAATAGTTATCCACTTTAGATAATCGTTTTGCTAATAAATCATCTGAATATTTTAAATCTGGTAAGTATATATCTATATAACCTTCTAACATCTTAATAGTTTCCACTTTTTCATATCCATTTGTATTATATACAATTGGTATTTTTAATCCATTATTCTTCGCTATTTTTATTGCTTCTACTATTTGGGGAACATAGCTTGTTGGTGTTACTAAATTTATATTTTCAACATCATTTTCTTGCTGTTTTATAAATATTTCTGCTAATTCTGGTATTGATATTTCTTTACCTTTTCCTTGCTGACTTATTTCATAATTCTGACAAAATATACAATTTAGGTTGCAATTTGAAAAAAAGACCGTCCCTGAGCCTTTTTCCCCACTTATACATGGTTCTTCAAAATTATGTGTTGAATATAATGCTATTTTTACTGTATCTTTTGATTTACATCTTCCAACTTGTCCATTTCTTCTATTTATTCCACAGTTATGTGGACAAATTGTGCATTTTTCTAGTGTTTCTATCATTTCTACCTCTTATATTCTTTCTTGTTTATTTTTACATTTTTCGACAAATAAATGAGACATATTTGGACTGTCCCCAATGTCTCATTTTACACTTTCTACAAATATTCTTCCTTCTGAATCTTTAATTAAATTTATTGTCTTTTTAGTAAATTCTTCGATATTTTCTTTTACAACTTCAATCGCTCTTGTTTCTCCTTCATTACTTTTAATTGTTGCAACTGTTTCATGATTTAATTTTTTTATATAAATATCATAAACTTCATCTCCTGTTTCAATATTCATAGCTTGTCCATAATCTTCTAAATATTCTACGATTTCAACTTGATATCCTTTATTTGTTTTATTTATACTTTTTATAAAAAACAAATCTTCTAAAGTATCTAAACCTACTCCTGTTGCAATATATATATTTACATCTTCTTGATATTTTATATATTCTGAACCTTCTTTTGGAAATTGCTTTTTAAAATTTTCTCCAAATATTTCTATTGCTTTGTCTTGTATTTCTTCATATGTTAGTTCATAATTTTCTAAGTTCTTTTTTACAACTTCCCATATCCATATATCTGGTGCATTATTTATATTATCAAATTGTGGTAACGCATTTTCTGTTATTTCTTGCCACATGTATATTTGTGATATATATTCTTCTATCTCTCCTACTTCTTGTGCTGTTATAGTACTTTTTAGCTTATTTGTTTTATATAAATACATTCCAAATAAAATTACCAATAGTATACAAATTATTGCTAGTAGCTTTTTCATTAGCTTCATCTCCTAAGTTACTGATTAACTTTTGTTTTTTCTTCTACTCCTGTTGCTATTACTGTAACACAAACATCTTCTCCCATGTTTTCATCTATTACTGTTCCAAATATAATATTTGCATCTTCACTTACTTTTTCATTTATTAAAGTTGTAGCACTATTTATTTCCATAAGACTTAATGTTTCATTTCCTCTTACATTAAATATTACTCCTTTTGCTCCATCTATTGTACTTTCTGTTAATGGATTTTCTATTGCTTGTCTTACAGCTTCTTCTATTTTTCTTTCTCCTCTTGCTCTTCCTATTCCCATATATGCTTTTCCTCTATAGCTCATTGTTGTTTTTATATCTGCAAAGTCTATATTCACTTCTCCTATTGATGTTAATAAATCTGTTATACTTGTAATTCCTTGTTCTAGTATGTCATCTGCTAATGAAAATGCATTATTTAGTGTTATTTTTGAATCTGTTACTTTTAGTAAATTATCATTTAAAACTACTATTAAATCATCTACATTATTTTTTAATCTTTCTGTTCCTTTTTCTGCTCTTAATTTTCTTGCTTTTCCTTCAAAGGCAAATGGTTTTGTTACTATTCCTATTGTTAATATTCCCATTTCTTTTGCAATTTCTGCAACAATTGGTGCTGCTCCTGTTCCTGTTCCACCACCCATTCCTGCTGCTATAAAAACTAAATCTGCTCCTCTTAAGATTGCTTTTATTTCTTCTTTATTTTCTATTGCTGCTCTTTCTCCTATAATTTCATTTGCTCCTGCTCCTAATCCTCTTGTTGTTTGAACTCCTATTTGTAAAATATTACTTGTCCTTGATCTTTTTAAAGTTCCTGTCTCTGTATTTATCATATAAAATGATACTCCTTTGACATTATCTTCTATCATTCTATTTATAGCATTATTTCCTGCTCCACCTACTCCTATTACTTTTATTTTTAACATTCTGTCTAAATCCCTTATATCGTTCATTGTTCAACTTCCTCCTTGATTTCTCTTTTTAGTTCAATTTGTTTCTTATTATATATAATATTTATTAAAAAAACAACTATTTTTCTGATTATTCAGAAAAAAAGAGTAAATTTTCTTTCTTTATTATTTTACTGGTAAATACTGGC
>CAOKJC010000057.1 GCA_948468685.1 uncultured Clostridium sp.
CACTTGCTGATTTTAAATGGTCTCCTGATAATATTCCAAGTCCTCCTGAATATATTGGTATTGTTCTATCTAATCCGTATTCTGCTGAAAAATATGCTATTAAATCATTTTTATTTTCTGGATACTTATTTGAAAACCATGTATTTTTACTAGCCATGTAATCTTCAAATTCTCTTGCTAATATATCATATTGCTTTAAAAATTCTGTATTTTTTGACATATTTTCTAGTCTTTCCTGTGATACTTGTTTTAAAAATTTCACTGGATTTTTTTCGCATACTTCCCATAAATCTTTATCCATCATTTGAAATAATCTTAAAAAATCTGTATTCCATGACCACCATAAATTGTTTGATATTTCTGATATCTTTTCTATTCTTTTTGGTAATTGTGGATTTACTGTTATCTTATTAAATATGTACATTTTTATATTTCCTCCTTAGTATCTTTTTAGACATTAGCTATATTATCTATTAAAAATATAAATTTGTCAATTATATTTTTTATTTTTTAGAACAAAAATGAACCAATTTCTTGGTTCATTTTTATATGCTATTACTTTTATTAACATCTTACATTTTTATACAGCTTCTTGATTTTCTTCTTCATGAGTTTCTGCTGTATTATTTTCTTCTACAACTTCTAAACTTCCAATTGAAACTTCATAAGCAACTCTACTTTCAACTGTTCCATCTTCATGTTTTTTCTCGTACATTCTAGATTGAACTCTACCAACTACTTTTACCTTAGTTCCTACTTCTAGGTTTTGGCAAAATCTCGCATTTCTTCCCCATGCTATTGTTGGTATATAGTCAGATTTATTATATGCTCTATTTACTGCTAATAATACATCTGCTATTTCTCTTCCAAATGGTGTTTGTCTATATATTGGTGCTTTACATATATATCCAACTAATACAACTTCGTTTGTAATTGTATCTTTTTTTACAATTTCATTTTCCTCTTCTTGTTCACTTTCTTCAACTTCAATAACATCTTTAGCAAAAACTGTTAATATTAATCTATTTTTTTCATTTTCATAACTATTATATGATCTAAATTGACCCTTTACTAATAATTTTTTACCTTCAGTTAACATTTCATCTGTTGCTAATCTTTCTGAAACTGTTATTGGTATAATATCTGCATTTCCACTTAATCTTGATATTTCTAAGTTAAATACATAAAATCTTTCTCCATAAATTTCATGGCTAAATTTCTTTTCTCCTGTAACTTTTCCAACTAATGTTAAATAGTTGTTTTCTAAATAATTTGTATCCAATTTTTTTCCTCCCTTATTTTTATTTGTACTTTTATCTTTATGCATTCTCTTTTTTAACTACATCTCTTATTATACACTATTTTTTTGGTTTTGTCTACATAAAAAGTTAATTTTATTCAAATTTTATAAGATTTTCCAAAATCTTTTATATAATTATATACATCTTATAAGATTTTATACTTAATTTTTTTATTTTATAGTTATAGTTCAGTAAGACTTTATTTAAATTAATTGAAATTGTTGATATATAAACATTTTGAAGATAAAGACCCAATGGTAGACCCTAGATATGTTTTTATCAAAAAATGTTTATATATCAACAATTTCATAGCATTTTTGTTTTTCTTACTGAACTGTAACATTTTATATATAAATAATAGTACTTACAAATATAATAAAAACAATTTACAATTTTATTTGCATACCTGTTGCATCAATTTTATAATTCTCTTTATACAACAAACTAGAAACTGGCACAACATCATATCCTTTTTGCTTTATATTTTTTAATAACATATCCAAAGAATCAGCAGTATGTTTAGTACCATTATGCATTAAAATTATATCTCCAGAAGATATTTTTGAATCTAATCTATTCCACATCTCGCTACCAGTAAGCCCAGTATAATCTAAAGTATCCAAACTCCATTGAATTGTATAATATCCTTTATCATTTCCAGCTTTAATAACAGTATTATTATACTCTCCATATGGCGCTCTATATAAATTGGTTCTTTTACCAGTAATTTTTTCAATTTTATCAACACTTAGTTCTATCTCTTTAATATTCTCTTCATAACTTAAGTTGTTTACATGTGGGTGTGTATTACTATGACTTCCGTATCTCATGACCTGCATCATGTATTTTCTTTACATATTCTCCAAATTTATCAGTCCAATCTCCAACCATAAAAAAAGTTATTTTCACATTATTTTGTTCTAATACTTCTAATATTTTGTCTATATCATCTGCATTCCATGCACAATTCATAGTTAATGCCACTTTCTTTTCTTCTGTTCTTACCTTATATATTGGTAATAATCTTTCTACTCCTGATGATGCCTCTACTGCTTCTTTTGACATAAAATTCATATTACCTGCAACAAACAATAATACTATTACTGTCATTATTGACACTAAATATGTATAAATTTTTTCTTTATTAAATACTAAAAACATAAAATCACCTTTTAATATATATTCTATTTTTTTACATTTATGCGTTGCAATTCATAATCATATAAATAAACAAAATAATAAAATGTTGATCTATTAATATTTTAAAGTTCAATACACAATGGTAGCTCCCGGCTATATGCATAGCTAACAAAAATATTAATAAAGCAACATTTTAAAGCTTTATTATAAAAGTTATAATTTATTATTTATTATTTATTATTTTCATATTTAAGTACTTCACAATTTTTTAATTTATACTTATTATAATCTCCATCATCTGGTTCCCCCTCAAAAAAACACTTAGCATAAATACTTACTCCAGCATGTGTTACAACAAGAATATCTTTATTCTTATATTCATTGCACATCTCTTTAAAAAATTCTTCTATTCTTGTTCTAAAATTTGTAAGTGATTCCACTCCATAACGTGTATCATTAGGGTCTGCAAAATCCACCTTTCCTTCGTATTCTCCTCTTAATAAACCTTCTAATTCTCCATTGCATCTTTCAATTATTCTTTCATCTACAATAATTTCATTCTCATCAATTCCAATTTTTTCACAAATTACTTGTGCTGTTTTATAAGCACGTTTTAGTGACTTGAAAAAATCTTATCAAATTTAATATCTTTTAATTTTTCACTTGTTAATTCTGCTTGTTGTATTCCTTTTTCATTTAGTTCAATATCAATTCTCCCTTGATTTCTTCCCTCCAAATTCCAATTTGTTTGTCCATGTCTAACTATATATATCATTTTAATCTTCTCCTTTCTCTTTTAATACAAATGTATATAATGCTATTGGTTTAAATATTCTTTTTGGTTTTTTTAATATATCTAAAATTCTTTTACCTAATGTTTTATAATGATATCCTGTCTCTTCAATAATTTTTGCATTGCTTTGTGAAATAATCTCACGCCATTGCTTTCTTGGCATAAATCTCTCATTTCCTAACATTTTCTTTTCAAAATATTTTGTTGGTACACTAAATATACAAATATCTGAAACACGTAATTGTTCATTGATTAATTCTATAATTTCCGAATCACTATAATGTTCAAAAACACCACTACTATGTGTTACCGAAAAAAATTTGTTACCAAATGGAATAGTATTTATATCTCCTTGAAAAACTTTTACAGGATTATTAGGAGTAACTTTCATCGATAATTGTTCTGCTTGTTCCACCATTGCCTTTTCTAAATCCATTGCATAAGAATTTAATCCTAAAGATGCAAGATATACTGCAAATTTTCCTGTGCCAGCTCCACATTCTAAAACTGGCTTTCCATTTTTAGAATATTTAAGAACTAATTTAAGAAATCTTCTTTTTAATTTCATTTTTATTTTAAAATATTCATCCCAATTTTTAAAGTCTTCTTTAACATAATTGGCATATAAATTATTCCATTTATTATCTTTTTCCATTTTTTAACTCCTTCTTATTGTTAAAACTTTGAACTATTTCATTTTTACTTACACTAGATTCATAAATCATAGACATTAATTGTACTGACAAATCATGTTCTACCAAATTAGATTTAGTTTGATTTGCACTTCTTTTTCCAATTATTACTTCTAAAAACTGTCTAACCGCTTCATGTCTAGCAAGTTCATTCATAACTTTTTCTTTATTTAAAGAATATTGCTCTGCAATATCTTTAGCAGTAATTATTTCTAGAGATTTTCCTCCCAAAATACCAACATTTCTATATACATAAATATCATAATGATTATTTCCTCCAACAAAAAAGTCATTTTCTGTATTAATATCATGTTTATCATTTGCTTGATATGAATGTAACTGAATATTTTGCAAACATCCTTGCTGTATATTATGATATTCATGCCTTACTCTTCCATTCCCTTTATACAAATCATTCATATTAGGTAACATCCACGAACGACGTGAAAAACCATTATGAACTAGATTTAAAGTTATATTTGTTATGGGAACTCCATTATAAGTTAAATTTATTAACGATGTTGCATCAACTTCTGCTTCATTATTTAATTTATACAACTTCAATAATTCTTCGTCACTTCTTGAATCTAATTTTGAATATTCTTCTCCAAAAATTCTTATCAAATCTTCTTGTGTCTGTTGCAATAAAACTCCAGATGAACGTATAAATTTAGAATAAACTGATAATTTATCAAATTTTTTTCCTGCTGCTAAAAAAGAATCTTTTACTATTTTAGATGCCATATCTATAAAATGATATCCACTATGAGAAACTTTTCCCCATCCAAGTAATGGATGATATTTCAATGTTAAAACTTCATTTGGCAGTCTCCATTGCCCATCACTATGTGTACTTTGCATTGAAGTTACAGGCATTCCATATTTTTCTGCCACTTCATTTATTCTATTTTGTATTATTTCAAATTGTGGTAAAAATCTTCTCTGTTCATTTACTATAAACGCCTTTTCAGAAGAATAGTTTTTCATTAAAAGTTTATAATCTCTTACTAATTGTTTAGCTTGCTTAACAGAATTGGATATATTCTCATATGTTGAAACTGGCTTGTCCATTAAAATATGTAACTTTTGTTTTTGCGCCCATAACGCATATTGCAAATGATTTAAAGGGTCAGTCGCTATAATTACTCCATTAATATTCTTTTCTTTTACAACGTTATTTAATTTCATCTCTAAATGATTTGGAATAGACATCTTATACTTACTACCAAACTTTTCAGTATATACATATTCTACATTATCAAAAAACTTATTAACACATTCAAAAACATCATTTTCTTTCTCTTTTAATTCAACAACTGCTTTTAACTTTGTTCCAAATTCAATTTCTGTTTCTTTTAATATTGGTAAATAAACTCTCTTAGCATGTGGTCCACATCCAATTAATAATATATTAGGAGACTCCATTAAATCACCTCCATTTCTTTTCTCATTATAATTATAATTTATATTATACTATTAAACTTTTATAATTTCAACTATTATCTACAATTAATTTACATAACAATTGACATTTCTTTCCAAAATTGTTATAATACTACTATAATAATTTAAGTAGAAACTATAAACCTATCAATAAAAAATTTTATGGAGGTAACTATTATGAAGGATAACACACGTAAAAATAACTATCAGATTGAAGATCCTAATCATGTTGGAGAAGTAATCGTATCTTGGATTATTACTCACGCATGTCAGGAAAGATGTGGTTATTGTATAAGCCCTACCAAAAAAGAAGAAATCACTTCTGAAGAAGAACACTTTGAAATTCAAAAACGGTTAATAGCAACAGGATTAACAAAAAATCGATATATTGGCGGAGAACCTTTATTAATTCCTCATCTTCCAAAGCTAATTATTGATGCACATGAAAGAGGACTTGATACAAGGTTAAGTACAAATGGAATTCTTCTTACTCCTGAAAAATTCAAAATGATTAAAAATCATCTTAACTCTGTGGCATTTTCTTTTGAGTCTGTTAATGATGAAATTAATGAAAAAATACGATGTACTAAATGTCATCGAAAAGTTGTAGAATCACGAATTGCTATGGTTAAAGATGCTGGAAACATCGGTATATTAATTAATACTTGTGTGCATAAAGAAAATATCAATGAGCTCGAGGAATTAGGATATTTCCTTAGTAAGCAGGGTATTAATCACTGGAAACTCAGAAGATTCAATTCTGCCAGTGGTAGAGGCGCTGTCCCCAACAAGAACCGTTTTGAAATTACAGACAAAGAATTTTTTAAAAAAGTTGAAGTTTTGCAAAAACTATATCCAAATTTAAAAATTGATGGAAGAATGCCTTCAAAATTATCTACACGTCTCATGGTATCTCCTCAAGGAGACCTATATAGAATGGTCGGTTCTGAGGAAAACAATGTATATTATGGAAATATCTTACGTGACAATCTTAACATCAAAGAAATCTATGAAAGAGATAATTGTAATTAATTACACTGTACTATCAGATCAGCAAAGCCGAAAGATTTTAGTCTTTCGGCTTTAGCATTTCTATTCATTAAAAAACTCTATAATTCCATTAAAAATTCCCCAAGCAAGTCTATCTTGATATTCATCATTTAGCAATTGTTGTTCTTCCTCTGGATTAGATAAAAAACCACATTCTACTATTGATATTGGAATTTCAACGTGTTTCATAATATAAACTGTATCTAATTTCATAGCAACCCTTTTATTTTCTTTTTGAATAGACGTATTTAGATTCGCCTGTATTTTTTTTGCTAAATCAATACTTTTTTCATTTGTTAAATTGTAAAAACATTGCCATCCCCAATATTGCTGTTGTGGTATTTTATTTAAATGAATACTTACAAAAATATCTGCTGATGAATTATTACCTATCTTAACTCTGTTTCTAATATCTGATACCTTTTTTTCTCTTAATGTGGTTTTATCTAAATCATAAATAGCATTTTCATCAGAACGTGTTAAAATAACTGTACATCCACTTTGTTCTAGCAAATTCTGAAGTTTCAATGTAATTTTTAAATTTGTTTCCGCTTCCGTTGTACCATTTGAACTTTGTGCTCCGCTCATCTGGAACTCCATGCCCAGCATCTAGAACAATAACTTTACCTGAAACTGGTGTTGAAGATGTTTCTTCTACCTTTTGCTCTGTTTTCAATTTAGTTCCTGCATAAGAATATACAAATATACCTAGTAATAGACATATTAAAATCATACTGACTCTTTTTCTACTAATAACATACATATATAAAATCTCCTTAAAAAAAACTCCTAATATAAAATATTAAGAGTTTTCTAATTTTATTCTTCTTCATAAAAAATTTTACTATATTCATTTTTAGAGCAAGGACAATAATGTCCTTGCTTTAGTCATTTTTTGGCATTGTCAGTAATCTCAACCAAAATTGAGTTATTTAGTGCAAACCACTATTACTTGTGCATCTGTCGGGTTAAGTTTCTGGAATATTTTTTTTATTTTCATTTTTTCTTACTGAATTGTAACTTCTACATATCATTTAATATTGAAATAACATAATTATATACTTTATTCAATGAAGAAATAGAACATCTTTCTTTTGGACTATGAGCATCATATATATTAGGAGCAATTGCAATAAAATCTAATTCAGAAATTTTATTTCCAAAAAATCCCGCTTCTAAGCATATATGCATATCTATTACTCTAGGATTTCTATCAAAATGCTTTTTATAAATATTTTTGCATACATCAACAAACTCAGACCTATCTTTATGTTCATATCCAGACAATTCGCTTTTATTCTCTTGTATTCTATATTCTTTAACAATATTATCTAACTGTTTTTCTAATCTTTGTTCAATTTCACTTCTATTAGTTCTTATAGAAAATGACAATTTTATTATATTATTATAATTCTCTATTCTTCCTATATTTAATGATACTAATGGATTTTCATATTTATCCTTGTAATACACTCCATTTGGTATACTATTTATAATATCTATAATTTTTTTTGTTGTATAGGAATCAAAATAATCTTTTGTTTCTTCTTTTATTTCTTTTATGAATACTGTTATATTTTCGTTTTCATTCAATATTTTCTTTTTTAATAATTTGTTAAAACTAATTATTTCTTCATTAATCTTTTTTAAATCTTCATATTTGATATACAATTCACTATAACATTCTCTTGGTATAACATTTACTTTTCTTCCACCATAAATATTTTTTAAAAATACGCTATATTTTTTATACAATATATCTAATATATTTCCCATTTCTTCTATTGGATTTCCTCTATTTTTCGATATATCTTTTCCTGAATGTCCTCCTATAAATCCATTTATTCCTAGTTTTACTAATAAATATTCTTGATTGTTATTTTGTATACTACCTTCTATTTCATATTCAAAAATTTTAGCTCCTGCACATGCTATCCACAATTCTTCTTCATTCATATTATCTAGACATATCATTTTTTTACTTTCCAACATACTAACATCAATTTTTTTAGCTCCTTCCATTGTTGTTTCTTCTTGAACTGTAAAAATTGCTTCTATTTTTGGATGATTTATTTTGTCAGAATCTAGTATAGCAAGTATAATTGCTACACCAATGCCATTGTCTGCTCCTAAAGTAGTATCTTTAGCTTTAATATAATCTTCATCTATATATAAATCAAGTCCATCCTTTTCAAAATTATGCTTACTATGTTCCTCTTTTTCACATACCATATCTAAATGACATTGTAGCATTATGCTTTCTTCATTTTTATTCCATTTAGCAGCTTCTTTAATTATTATAATATTATTATATTCATCTCTTATATATTGAAAATTTTTCTTTTTAGCAAAATTTTCAATATAATCTGCTATTTTTTCTTCTTTTCCAGACATCCTTGGAATTTTACTTATTTCATAAAAATATTTCATTACTTCATTTATGTCATATTTAATTCTATTCAACTTTTTCCCCCCTATTACTTTAAAAGCTCCTATCTATTTAAGACAGGAGTTTTTTTAAGTTTTCATTTTTTTCTTCTATCTATTGAATAACTACTTCCAGGTATTGATTTTGCTAAATGTTTAACTTGTGCACCAACTTCCCCTATTTCGAGCATATTTGCAAATCTACCATTATCAGCCTCTACAACTCCAATAGAAATTGATGTTAAAGGAAACTTTTCTATTATTCCTTTTCTATTTTCAACTTCAATATATCCATTTTCTCTATCTTTCTCTGTAAAGAACTTTCCTACCATTGAATCAAAATTTGCAATTATACTTTCACAAACTTTTTCACATTCTAATGTTGGAAGTATAGCAATAAAATCATCTCCTCCAATATGTCCAATAAATACTCCATTAGGTCCACTTTCATGTACACATCTAATTATTGTGTCAGCAGTAAATTTTATTATTTCATCACCATTTAAGAAACCATAAACATCATTATATGCTTTAAAATTGTCTAAGTCTAAATATAATACCGAAAATTCTTCATGATTTGATATTCTCTTTTTTAATTCTGCATGTATCTGAACATTTCCAGGAAGTCCTGTAAGAGGACTTATCCTTCTATTTATAGTAAGTAATCTGCTTAAATTCTTTATAGTATAGTATAAATATTCTATATTTACTGGTTTTTTTATATAGTATTCTACTGATTCTTGTAATATCTTTATTCTATGTTCTTTATCAGAACTAGAAGAAACCACTATTATTGGTGTTATACTGTTATCTTCATCTCTTCTTATTTTTTTGCATAACTCAAGTGCATTAACCTCAATCGCATCTTCATTTATAATTATGATTGAAGGAATATTCTTTAATGCTATATCTATTTGGTCTGATGTTACACTTATAAATTTATATTCTGGATCATTTTTAAATAATTCTCTAAATACTATTATTGAAGACTCATCATCGTCTATTATATAAATTTCTTGTATCATTTCTTTAGTAAAAGTTAGAATTAAAAACTAACTTATTCTCCTTCCTTCCTTATTATTACTTTGAAAATCAAATATCTTATTGTTTTACAAAGCTTTCTTCTTTTTCCTCTGTAACTCCTTCTGAATTATATACTTTAACTTTTATTTTATTTTCTCCATTTTGTAATTCTAATCCATCTGGTAATGTATATTCCAATTCTTTTAAATCCATTTCTTCCAAACTTAATTCATAAACTTGATTAGTTTCTTCATTTAATATAAATTCAAATTTTGAAAGTTTTTCATCATCTGATAATTTTATTACAAAGTGTTTTTCTTGTTCATCAACACTTATTGATATTTTTGGTTTTGAAACTCCATTGATTTTTTGTACTTTTGTATCTGTATTATTGTTTTCATCAACAACTATTATAGTTAATTCATGTAGTCCTTTTATTGCTTCGATTTCTTCATCTATTGTCGTATTGTTAATGTCTATTTTTGTTTCTTCTTCATTATCCCATCTATATGTCATATATGCTACTTTTGTATTGCCTTCATAAGTTATTTTTATTTTGTTTGCTAATACATCTATTTTTATATTACTTACTATTTCATATTCTTTATCATAAGTCATTTCTCTTCCATCTTCATCCTGCACTAAAATATGTAATGTATTTTTTCCTGTTGGAATGGTTATTTCTTTGTCTAAATATTTACCATTATTTCCATTTACAATTGTTTTCTGTCCATTATTCCACCAATATTCGATTTTAGCTATATTTTTTTGATGCATAATCTTTAGTAAAATTGTTGTGTTGGTTTTATTTTCAATAGAAATTGTTGGTTCTAAATTTTCCTCTTTTATTTCTAATTGATTTTTATATATTGCATATGTTCCATTTCCTACCATTACTACTCCAAATACTAATATTGCTATTGCAAAGAATTTCAATATGCTTTTTATATTAGCTGGTTGTTGTTGTCTTTTTGTTTTTATTTTATTTTTTTTGTTATTGTTTGGCATGTCTGTTGAAAGTATCTGATTCATTTTTTATCATTTCCTTTCTTAAATTACATTTTTCATTTAATATTCATAAAAATTATAACATACGCTTTTTAAAAAGTAAACTTAAAATTTGAAAATTGTTTTTATTTAATTATTTTTAATTTTTTAATCTAAAGTTCTTATTATAGGCAAAAAAATATAGTGTGCTTTTTATAATTTACACACTATATTATACAACCTCAAAAATATTTTACACAGTTAACTTGAATTTGTAAAAATATAATAATTTTACTTCTAAAGTATCTCATAACTTTTTGTTTTTTCAATACTTTTCGCGAATTTTATATGCTTTTTGCATATATTTTTCTTATGCTTATATTGCAAATAAAAAGCTTACTGCACATTTATTATATATTTCGTTAATTTCTAAAACAACAAAAAGCACATATTTTACTATGCACTTTTTAACATAATATTCTTACTATCTTGTTAGTATAAACTTTTAGTAGGAAAATTTAAGAAAAAAATTGAATAAGAGATA
>CAOKJC010000058.1 GCA_948468685.1 uncultured Clostridium sp.
AGTTATATGAAATACTTGAAAAATATTTTTGTGTTTGATATAATTAAGGAGGCAAAGAATTGACAAATAAAGTAGGAAATATGGCACAAGAGAAAAAATTAAACTTAAAAAATGACATAATATTTAAAGCATTTTTTAGTAGAAAAGGAAACGAAAAATTTTTAATAGATTTTTTAAACTCAATATTAAAAATAGAAATAACAAGCATTCAAATAATGGAAGAAGTAAATCTAGAACAATTAAGAACAAAAGAAAAAGGTGGAAGGCTGGATATACAAGCAATTTTAAATGATGGTATGATAGTAAATATTGAGATGCAAATGGAAGATAAAAAGAATATGGAACAAAGAAATGATGTATATGAAGCAAAAACAATATCAAGACATTTTGGAAGAGGAGAAGACTACAAAAAAGCAAATGAAGTAATAGCAATATACATATTAAATTATAATTTATTTGGATTTGATGATTATATATTGGATACAATAAAAGTACTAAATAAATATAGAGAATATCAAGTAAATTGTATAAGTAAAGAATATTACATACAATTACCAAGATTTAGAAATGCAAATTCAGATATGAATAATAAGTTAGATCAATGGTTAGCATTCATTGATGATGAAGATAGGGGGAAAATAGAAATGGCGAAGGAGAAAAATGAAGTTATAAAACAGGCAGAAGTAGAAATAAAATATTTTACAGAAAGTGAAAAAGCAAGATATTTAGAAGATATGAGAGATTTGTGGGAGTCTGATAGAGTAAGTGAATTAAATTATTATAAAGAAATAGCACAAAAAGAGGGAAGAGAAGAAGGAATAAAAGAAGGAATAAAAGAAGGAATAAAAGAAGGAAAAAAAGAAGGAATAAAGGAAGGAAAAAAGGAAGGAAAAAAAGAAGGAATAATAGAAATAGCTAAAAAGCTATTGGCGAAAAAAATGGCTATAAAAGAAATTGTAGAAATAACAGATTTAACTGAAGAAGAAATAAAAAAATTAAAATAATTAAAAGGTCAGAAATTTCTGACCTTTTAAAAATTTGGCGCACAAACATTTCTTAGCTGTATGAAACGAAGTGAATTACAGCTAAGTTATACAGAGGAAAGACGTGGACTTTACAATATTTATAACAGAAACAATGTTATTAATGTGTGTTTTTGTTCTTGTCAAAATAAAAAAAAAAGCATATAATCTATAAAGAAAAAAATGAGGTGATAAAATGAAAGTAAAAGAAATAATAGAAATAATAAATGGAAAATTAATAAAAGGAAATTTAGAAGCAGAGATAGGAGCATTTTGTAAAGATACAAGAACAATAAATGTAGGAGAAACATATATTGGAATAAAAGGAGAAAATTTTGACGGAAATTTACTTTGGAAAGAGGCATTTGAGAAAGGTGCAACAACAGTAATATTACAAGGAATAAAATTTGATAAAGAAGAGTTAGAAAAAGTTGAAAATAAAAATATAATAATAGTTGAAGATACAATAGAAGCACTTTCTGATATTGCTATATATAAAAGAAATTTATATGGAAAAGATTTCCCTTTAATTGGAGTAACAGGAAGTGTAGGAAAAACAAGTACTAAAGATATAATTGCAAATGTAATTTCTCAAAAATATAGTACATTGAAAACAGATGGAAACAAAAATAATAATATAGGGCTTCCATTTACAATGTTTAATTTGAATAATCATGAAGCTGCTGTAATTGAAATGGGAATGAATCATTTTGGAGAGATGAGCAAATTAACGAAAGTTGCACAACCTAAAATAGCAGTTATGACAAACATAGGAACATCTCATATAGGAAATCTTGGTTCAAGAGAGAATATTTTAAAAGCTAAATTAGAAATATTAGAAGGAATGGATAAAAAAGTTTTAGTTATAAATAATGATAATGACTTATTACATGATTTATATTTAAATAATAAAGATATTGAAATACATACATATGGAATTGAAAATGAATCAGAAGTAATGGCAAAAGATATAATTTTAAATGATAATAATAGTGAATTTACTTGCAATTTAAAAGGAAAAGAATTCAGAGTAAAAGTGCCAGTTGGTGGAATTCATTTTGTATATAATAGTTTATGTGCGATAACAGTTGCAAATCTTTTGGAAATTGACACTGAATTGATAATTAAAGGTATAGAAACATTTGAATTAACTAAAAAAAGAATGGATATAACAAAATTAGAAAATGGAGTAACAATTATAAATGATAGTTATAATGCTAATCCAGAATCTATGCAAGCAGCACTTAAATATTTAGGGGCTTTAAAAAATGGTAGAAGAATTGCTGTTCTTGGTGATATGTTTGAATTAGGGGAATATTCAAAAGAGCTTCATGAGAAAGTTGGAAGAGCGGTTGTAGAAAATGGTATAGATATTTTAATATGTTTAGGAGATAAGGCAAAAGATATAGTGAAATCAGCTAAAGAAGAAGGAATGGATGAAAACAAAGTATATTATTTTGAAGATAGAGATAAATTAAAAGATTTTATTAGAGATAATTGGAAAAAAGAAGATAATATTTTGTTTAAAGCATCAAATGCAATGAAATTTTTTGAATTGGCAGAAGGTTTATTGAAATAAATTGTTATTGTTCAATAAGACATAATAAATATTATGAAATTGTTAATATATAAAAATTTTTTACTCAAAACATAGCTAGGGTTTACCATTAGGTCTTGAGTTTCAAAATGTTTATATATAACAATTTCAATGAATTAAATAAATTATTATTGAATTGTAACAATAAATGTATGTTTAGAGAGGATGATTAATGTTATGAAAAAAATTAAATTGGGTGTTATATTTGGTGGTATGTCAACTGAAAATGAAGTATCTTGTGTGTCTGGAGTTTCAGTTATAAAACATTTAAATAAAGAAAAATATGAGATTTGTCCAATATTTATAAATAAAAGTGGAAAATGGTTTGAAGTCTTTAATGTAGAAGAAAATGAAAAAGTAGGGGAAGAGCTAGAAAATAAAAAAGAAATTAATAATGTAATTGAATATCTAAAATCACTTGATGTTATTTTTCCAGTATTACATGGAATGTATGGTGAAGATGGAACAATTCAAGGTCTTTTTGAATTATTAAAAATACCTTATGTTGGATGCAAAGTATTGGCTTCAAGCGTTGGTATGGATAAAGCTTATACAAAAATAATTTTTGATAAAGCAGAAATGAACCAAGCTAAGTATGTTTATTTAAGAAAATATAATGAAGATTATATTTATATAGATGAAAAAATTAATGAAAAAATATTAAAAATAGATGAAATGTCTAGTATAATTGTAGAAAAATTGAAATTCCCAATGTTTGTTAAACCTTCAAATTTTGGTTCAAGTGTTGGTATAAGTAAAGTTAAGAACAAAGAAGAACTAGAAAAAGCAATTATAGAAGCATCAAAATTTGATAGAAAAGTTTTGGTAGAACAAGGTATAATTGGAAGAGAAGTTGAATGTGCAGTTTTAGGAAATGAAGATGTTATCAGTTCTTGTGTAGGAGAAGTAAAATCTGCTGATGAATTTTATAGCTATGATGCAAAATATAATAATCAAGAGTCAAAGACAATAATACCAGCAGAGATTTCTGAAGAAAAATCTAAAGAAATTCAAGAGTTAGCAATAAAAGCTTTTAAGGCAATTGATGGAAAAGGATTATCTAGAGTTGATTTCTTTATTGAAGATGAGACAGAAAAGGTTTATATAAACGAAATTAATACTTTGCCAGGTTTTACTAATATTAGTATGTATCCTAAACTTTTTAATCAAGTTGGTATTGGGTATACAGAGTTATTAGATAGATTAGTTGAGTTGGCTTTACAATTTTAGTTATAATTCACAGCCATAAAATTATTATTAAGCAAATATAGTGTTTATAATTTTTATCATTCGTCCCAACTGTCTAACAATATGTAATATAATTTTACTAAAGTTCAATTATAAACATATTGTAAGTTGTTGGTCTCCACACGAGCTCATTCAAAAATTATAAACACTATATTTGCAAATATTAAATATAAATTAGCTGTGAATTGTAACTGATTTTAATAAAAAGTACAAGAAATCCATAAAAATATATGGATTTTTTTATATTTTATGTTATAATATATCTACCTTATTTGGGGGGATGTTAAATGAAATATAAAGATTATTATAAATTATTAGGATTAGAAACAAGTAGAGTTTCAATAGAAGAAGTAAAATCTGCATATAGAGCAGCTGCAAAAAAATATCATCCAGATTTAAATATAGGGGATAGTTTAGCAGAAGAAAGAATAAAAGATGTTAATGAAGCGTATAGAATTTTGTCAGTTCCAGCTACTAAAAGAAAATATGATAGAATTTGGAATTCAAGAAATAATATAAGAAATTACCAAAATATAAAAGGTAAAAATATTTTTAGTATGTTTTTAGGTGAAATAGAAGATAATGGCAAAGAAGATGTGGATACAAAAAAACAAATTAAAGGTGAAAATATAGAAACAGAAATAAAAGTAAGTTTAGAAGATGCTTTTTATGGATTAGAGAAGAAAATATCATTGAGAACTATAGAAGGAAATATGAAAACATTTTCTGTAAAAATTCCTGAAGGAATAATGAATGGTGAGAAGATAAGATTAATGGGACAAGGTAAAAAAGGTTCTAATGGTGGTAAAAACGGAGATTTGTTTATTAAAATAGATATAGAAAATAGTAATGATTTTAAATTGAATGGAAGTGATTTGTGTACAGATTTAAAATTATCTCCATGGGAAGCGGCTCTTGGAACAAGAGTGGATGTAAGAACTATAGATGGGGAAACAAAAGTGTATATTCCTCAGGGAATACAGAGTGGCGAAAAAATTAAGATACCCAACAAAGGCTATAAAGATGGAAAAGGTGGCAGAGGAGATTTGGTTGCTGAGGTAAAAATAATGGTTCCTAAGTCTTTGGAATTAAAAGAAAAAGAAATGTATGAAAAATTGAAAGAAATGTCAAGATTTAATCCGAGAAATTATTAATAATAACTAAAATGTTCTTACAATTCACAGCCAAAAAATTATTATAAAATGCTTAATATATAATATTTAAAATTTGCGTTTTCCAAGGCGTTTAGGATACGGAAACTTTATATGTTAGAGACACACTATAATATATTAATATGAATAAAAACTCAATTTGAAATATTATATATTAAGCATTCTAAAGTAAAATAAAAAATAGTTGTGAATAGTAAAATTTAAAGTATTTTAAAACGTTACTTTACATAAAATTATTGACAAATGCTCGAAAATACGGTATAATTATAGTTGTAACGAATGACGAACTATGGATTAAATCATAGAAGTGAGGTGTAAATATGGAAACATGGCAAGGAAAGCATTTTAGCATAACTGATCCAGAAGGAGTTAATACAGTTATTTATCAAATAAACAAAACTCCAAGAGAATATTTAAAGGAATACCCTAAGTATACAGTAGATAGATTAGATTATACAGAAGAACTTAGAGGTAATATGAAAAGAAAAACATTTTATGTTGATTATCCAACACAAGAAGATGAGTTACTAATATTATCTTTTGCCAAAGAAAGAGTGGTTGTAAATACTGCATTATTGGTAGACGATAAAATTTCAATAAGCAGAAAACCATTACCATTAAAATTTGATAGTATATATTCTGAAGAAGAAAAAGAAATAAAAGATTTTAAATATACACCAAATTTAAAGAGACCTATTTGTGTAATAGATCCTGAGACTACAGAAGAAGTAAAACCTATGCTTTATTTTGATGAACAAACAAATGAAGTAAAAGGAAAATGCAAATTAAAACCATTTAAGTCTTATTTTGCCTTTGAGATAAGAGACAAAAAGGATGATTAAGGGAGGAAGTTTAAATGAATACAAATCTAAGTAGAGACGTAGAAGGAAGAAAATTAGTAGTTGCATGTATGTCTATGAAAGCTCTTGAAAACCAATTAAATAAAGGTCAAAAAGATGGAGATGCAACTAAAGTTATTACAAGTGGTGAGATAGAAGAAATAAATGAATTAACACCAAGAATGGAAGCTAGTGTAGGAACTCATGTAGTTGAAAAAGGGAATCAGAAAAGAAGAGAGATGCAATTAGCTATAATAAGAGAGCAAAAAGAAAATTCATTAGAAGATAATGAAAAATAGATTATAACAAAAGAGAAGGTGAAACTTATGAATTATAAAATTCAAGGAGCGATAAGAAGAAATAGAATAACTTTTATAGTGTGTGCAGTACTATGGTTATTTTTGACCATAGTACTTGTTGCGCCTTTTTCATATAGTGTATTTCAAGCAAAAGCAGAAGGAACATTTTCATTAGAAATTTTTTTAGAAACGGTAACTTCAAATATGACAAATCCATTTGCAACTTTTGGTGGAATAATTACGAATGGAGTTATGCATGATTTCTTTTCATTATTATTAGGATTTACAATATTTTATTTAGTAGTATTTTTTATAGGATTTGCAAAATCAATGCCTAAAAATGAGTTTTCAGATATTGAACATGGTTCAAGTGATTGGAGCCAAAGAGGAGAACAATATGAAGTTTTAAGCAGAAATAAAGGTATAATATTAGCAGAAGATAATTATTTACCATTAGATAAAAGAGGAAACGTAAATGTATTGGTAGTTGGACGGTTCAGGTTCTGGTAAATCTGCATCATATTCAATACCTAATGCATATCAATGTTTAGGTTCTTATGTATTTACAGACCCTAAAGGAGAACTTTATGATAGAACGGCTGGGTATTTAAAACAAAATGGTTATGATATAAAAGTTTTAAACTTAGTTAGACCACAATATAGTGATGGTTATAATCCATTAATGCATATTTCATCTGAATTGGATGTTGACGTTATTGCAAATACAGTTGTAAAAGGTCAAAAATCAGAAAGTGGTTCAGACCCATATTGGGATGATATGGCTGAGATGCTATTAAAAGCATTAATTTATTATTTAATAGCAACAAGACCTGAGGAAGAGCAAAACTTAGCAAGTTGTGCAGAATTAGTAAGAGCAGCTAATAAAAATGGTGGAAGTAACTTACTTACAGATTTAATGAATCAATTACCATATGACCATCCAGCAAGAATGTATTACAAATCAATAGAAATAGCACCAGAAAAAACATATGGTTCAATATTGAGTTCATTACAATCAAAACTTGGTAAATTTGACTCAAAAGAGATTGCAGAATTAACATCAACAGATACAATAAACTTTGAAGAAATTGGAAGTAAAAAGACAGCAGTATATGTTATATCATCAGATACACATACAGCATATGATTTCTTACTTACAATATTCTTCTCACAGATGATACAACAATTATATGATTATGCTGATAAAAATGGTGGAAGATTAAAAGAAAGAACATATTTTATATTAGATGAGTTTGCTAATATTGGAAAGATACCGGACTTTGATAAAAAAATATCAACATCAAGAAGTAGAGGAATATCATTTAGTGTTATTTTACAAAACATTGACCAGTTAGAGGCAGTTTATGAAAAATCTTATGAGACTATTATGGGTAACTGTGATACACATGTATTCTTAGGAAGTAACTCATTTAAGACTGTTGAATATTTTTCAAAAGCACTTGGAGAAAAAACGATAGAAAGAGAAAGTTGGTCTGTAAGTAAAGATAAAAATATGTGGAGACAAGGATATAATAAATCAGACCAAGTTATGGCAAGAGCATTGATGACTCCAGATGAATTAAGAAGAATGGATAATGATTTATGTATAATTTATGAAAAAGGTATAAAACCAGTAAAAGCAAATAAGTTTTACTATTTCAAACATCCAATGGCAAGACAAATGAGTGCTGTTGAAATAAGTCATAATGATATAGGAGAAATTGATAGAGGAACTTGGAGAAAATATAATCCATATAATCCATTTGTTGAAGATAAATCAGAAAAGTCAGTTGATAACTTAAATATTGAATCTTTAGATGATTTATTTGATGATACAGATAAGAAGGATAATGATAAAAAGCAAACTGACAAAGTAGAGGCAAAACCTACTTTAGAAAAGCAAGAAGTGAAAGAAGAAGGGAATTTAGGTAATATATTAGATTTAGATTTTGATAATGAAGCACCTATAATTTCTCAAGGACAAGAAGAGGATACTTACGATTTACAAAAAGAGTTAGAAGCTAAATTTGATGAATTATTTGGTCCTATTGATGATAATTAGAATTAAAAAGTTACTATATTAAATTGATATAGTAGCTTTTTTGTTGTATAGGAAAAATCGAATTTTTCCTATACAACAAAATCGTTCTACAGAAAAATTGCAGAGCAATTTTTCGCAGGCGAACAAAGACGGGGCATGTAAATAATCTAAAAGGTCAAAAAATTTCAATCATGCCCCTTTTGTTCTTTAAAAGTGTATTTAATATTTGTAACTAAAAAATATTTGTGCACCCTCAGCCACACGATTTAATATTTTTTAAAAACTTTCCAATTACATTCAAAGTTTCATCAATAAAATATATTTATATATCAATGTTTTAAATAATTGTAAATATAGTTGTGAATTATTGTAATATTTAGGTATATTTTATGAATTTTAAAATGTTCGCTTGTTTTTTGAAAAAATATAATGTATAGTAATTATAGGAAATGAGAGAAAAGCAGATGTGAGTGTTGCCACTAAACTCCATAGTTTTACTATGAGAAAGTGAGGTGGTGTTTATGGGATTTATACTATTTTTAATATATACATTAGGATTTTCACTAACTATAAACGTAGCCTTGTTGACAGTTATATACATAATTTGTACTAATAAGGAACAAATAAAACACCACATTACGCTTGACCGAGCTATGTGGTGTTTATCATAAAATATGTGGTAACACACATTGTCTGTGGTTTCTCATTTTCTAATTATATTATACACAGTTTTTTATAAAAAGTCAAATAGTATGGAGGAAAATATGAAATTTATACATATAGCAGATATGCATTTTGATAGTCCATTTGTAAATCTTTCAGATAAAGAAAATTTAGGAGATTTACGAAGATTAGAACAAAGAAGAGTATTCAAAAAAATAATTGAATATATAAAAGAAAACGATATAAAATATTTATTTATTTCAGGAGATTTATATGAACAAAAATATATAAAAAAATCAACAATAGAATATATAAATAATTTATTTAAAGAAATACCAAATACTAAAATATTTATAGCACCTGGAAATCATGATCCTTATGTAAAAAATTCTTATTATAATAAATTTAATTGGAATGAAAATGTAAAAATATTCACATCAAAAATAGAAAAAGTTGAATTAGAAGATGCAAATATTTATGGATTTGGTTTTGATAATTTTTATTGCAAAAATAGTGGAATTGAAAGTATAGAAGTAGAAAATAAAAATGAATTGAACATTTTAGTTATACATGGTTCACTAGATGGTGGAAATATAGAAAATAGTGAATATAATCCAATATCAAGAAAAATGCTAAAAGAAAAAGGATTTGATTATGTAGCTTTAGGACATATTCATAAATTAGATTATAATCAAGAAGAAAATCAAAGAATAGTTTATCCAGGTTCAATGGTTTCATTAGGTTTTGATGAACTTGGAGAACATGGAATGATTGTTGGTGATTTAAATAAAGATGAAATAAATTTAGAATTTATTCCGTTAAATGAAACTGAATTCGAATTACAGGAAATTGATGTTACAGAAATTAATTTTAAAGAAGAATTAATTGAAAGAATAAATGAATTAGAATTTAAAGAAAATAATTTGATTGAAATAATTTTAGTAGGAAAAAGAAATTTTGAAATAGATAGATATGATTTATATAAATTGATTTCAAATGATAAAATAATTAAAATAAAAAATAAAACAAAAATAAATTATGATTTAAATAAATTATCTAATGAAAATACTTTAAAAGGTTTATTTGCTAAAAAAATGTTAGAAAAATTGAATAAAGATAATTTATTAGATGAAGATAGAGATATTATTGAAAAAGCAATAGAGATTGGGTTTGAGGCTTTAGAATAAGTAGTATTTATAATTTATTTAAATAATCATTACAATTTATAACTTAAAATTATTATAAAAAATGTTTAATATATAATATTTGAAATTTCCGTTTTCCAAGGCGTTTAAGATACAAAATATTCATATGTTGGAAACACATTATAATATATTAGTGTGAATAACTTCTTAAAGTCAAACTCAATTTAAAATATTATATATTAAAATTTTTTCAAAATAAATAGTAACAAATAATATTGATAATAAAGAAAAATAATAAAATAAAGAAAGGAGATTAATTTTGAAAATAAATAAATTAAAAATAAATTCTTATGGAAAATTAAAAGAAAAAGAAATTGATTTAAAAAATGGAATAAATATAATTTATGGACAAAATGAATCTGGAAAATCTACTTTAATTAAATTTATAATTAATTCATTTTTCGGAATTTCAAAAAATAAAAATGGAAAAGAACTTTCTGATTATGATAAATATAAACCTTGGCAAGGTGAGGAGTTTTCAGGAAAAATAGATTATGAATTAGATAATAAAGAAAAGTTTGAGATATATAGAGATTTTAATAAAAAAAATCCAAAAATATTTAATGAAAATATGGAAGATATTTCAAAAGAATTTAATATAGATAAAAGCAAAGGAAATGAATTCTTTTTTGAACAAACAAAAATAGATGAAAATTTATTTTTATCTACTCTTGCTATTAATCAAAATGAAGTTAAACTTGAAAATCAAGAACAAAATATATTAATACAAAAAATTGCCAATTTAGCACAGACTGGTGATGATAGTACATCTTTTAAAAGAGTAATTGATAGAATAAGTAGAAGACAATTAGATGAAATAGGGACCGAAAGGTCTAGGGAAAAGCCAATTAATATAATCAATAGAAATCTACAAAAATTGCAAGAAGAAAAACAGGAATTAGAAAAGTATAGAAGTTTTAAATATGAATTTGAAGAAAAAGAAAATGAACTAAATGATGAAATTTTAAATTTAGAAAATGAAAATAATTTCCTGAAGGAAATAAAATTATTAAATGAAAATGAAAAAATAGAAAATGAAAAAATAAAAATAAAAGAAAATATAAAAAGAGAAAATTTAGAAAAAATAAATTTAATAAATAATAATTTAAATGAATTAAAAAATAATAATAAAATTATTTTAGAAAAATATTCAGAAAATAATTTAAAAAATAAAAAAATAAAAAATAAATTAAATAA
>CAOKJC010000059.1 GCA_948468685.1 uncultured Clostridium sp.
GTAAAAATACCAGCAACAGGATTAACAATATCAAAAACAAGTGCAACAGTAAAAGAGGGAGATACATTACGATTAACAGCAACAGTATCACCAAGTGATACTACAGATACAATTACATGGAAATCTTCAAACACAACTATAGCAACTGTATCAAATACAGGACTGATAATGGGACTAAAAAGTGGAAAAGCAACAATAACAGTAACATGTAGAACACTTAGTAAAACTTGTGAGGTGGCGGTAGGAACCGCAATAAATAGTATTAGTTTTAATAAAGATAAACTAGAAGTTTTGGTAGGAGATACAGGACAATTAACTGCAACAATAAATCCAACAGATGCAACAGAAAAAATAATATGGAGTTCAGATAATCCAAGAATAGTGACAGTATCAACAAGCGGATTTGCAACTGCGAAGTCATATGGAACCACTAAAATTTGGGCAAGAGGAGAATTTGGTAATGTTGCGGCTTGTGTTGAAGTACATGTTATTGAAGCACTTAATGTCTTTGGATATATCTTAGATCATGGAATGAGCATGAAGAACGTATTCAGTACATTTGGAGAAATACGTGGAGATATGACATCATTAAATTTATTGAGAGCAGGGAGTAAATCTGGTGCCGAAAAGTTTAGAATTGGGTTTTATGCAAAACTATCAGATTTAAATTTTGAGAATAAAAAATTTACTGGAATATTAGCAAATTTTTCTCATAAAACAGTAGGGGAGCGCGTTAATGATCCGTGTGTTGTGAATATGAGACTTTGTTGGAGTGAATTAGGAAGTACAGAAATAAAGTATACGAATACGAAAACATGGGAGACAAGAGAGGTGAAGCAAGCTATGACTGAATTTAGGTTTGAGAACTTAGATTTTAGTAAAATTGAAAATTTGGGATTTGAAATCTGGGGCATGGATAGAGTTCATATGACGACGATGGGGTGGCTTTCAGCATTATATTTTTTTAGGTGATGTTGCTTTTGCACATCACCTATTGGCATAATTCATAAATAGCTTTTGTGTAAATCTCACATGCAAGCATAAAATTATCAATTGAAATAAATTCATCAGTTTGATGGCACATATCCTTTTGACCAGGAAGATTTGCCCCAAAAGAAACAAAATTATTAAAAGCTCTAGCATAAGTTGCATGGCCAATGGCAATTGGTTGGACATTTGAAGCTGTTACCTCATTATAAATTTTACAAAGAGTTTTTACTAAATAAGAATCTTTTGAGACATATAAAGGTGCTTTTTTACCAGTAAATCCATAATATATATCATTAAAATTTTTACAAATTAAAGAAAAATTTTCTTCAACTAGTTCAAATTTTGTGTTAATAGGAACTCTTAAATTAAATCCTATTTTTAAATCATTTCTTTCAAAATTAAATTGCCCAACATTTAAAGTTAATTCGCCAGACTCGTCAGGGAAATTGATATTTAGTTTTTCACCATGAATATCTAATCCAATATATTTAGTGAACAAATCAAATATAGGAATTGTTATATTGTAATTCTTAAATAATTTATCCAATAAAATAATTAATCTTGAAATAGCATTAATACCTAAATCAGGGTGAGCAGCATGTGCTTGAATACCAGTAGAAATTAATTTTAATTCGTTATCACTTATAATTTCAATATCAATGTGAAAATTATTTTTTGATACAAAATTTTTAATAAAATTAATAACTTCTATAATTTTAATACGATTTTTGATAAATAAATTGCAACTACAATATTTAGGAACTACATTTAGTGGATTGTTATTACAATTAATATTAATCAAAACAATATCTTTATTTTCATATTTTGAATAATCCATTTGCAAAAAAGGAGAGATAAGACCTTTTTCTGCATATATACAAGGAAAATCAGCATCAGGGCTAAAGCCAATTGATGGAATTTCTTCATGTTCTTTATAATATTCTATGCATTTCCAATCTAATTCTTCATTTAGACCTAAAATTAATCTAACACGTTTATTTAATGTAATGGAATTTTCATCACAATAATCCATAACTGCTTTCATTGCATATAAACTTGCAATGGTCGGACCTTTATCGTCAATAGCTCCTCTACCATAAATTTCATTATCAACAATTTGGCCTTCAAATGGAGGATATGTCCAATTTTCTCCTTCTGGAACAACATCTAAATGACCAACAATACCAATTAATTCATCTCCAGAGCCAAATTCTATATAACCACAATAATTATCAACATTTTTTGTTCTAAAACTTAATTTTTTTCCTAAATCTAAAGCGTAATTTAAAGCTTTAACGGTATTTTCTCCAAAAGGTTCATTAGGATTTTTAGATTTACTGTATACACTTGGTATTTTAATTAACTCTTGTAAACTTTTGACAATTTCTGCTTGGTTTATGTATTTTTTAAACATTTTTTTCACAACCTTTCTATAAAGATTATAAGATATTATATTATAAATTATACCATAATATTCTAAATGTGTTTTATGCATTTTAAATAAAAAAATAAAAATATTTCACATTTTCAAATTTTATGATATAATAAATATGTGAAACAAAATCTAATAAAAAACTGAAAAAGCTTCATATTTTTAGATACAGAAAGTATTATTGAAGGTGAAAAAGTAAATAATATGACATCTGAAGATATATAGTAAACATTATTTAATTTCAAAGGGAAAAGGAATAATATTAATTCCATCAGAATTAATAGACAAATTTAAAGATTTACTTATTCGATTTTATGAAGGAAAAAGTAAAGAAGAGATAAAGAAGTTTATTAAAGAAAAATGTTATATAAGTATATAATAATGAAGAATGGTTTTTTATAACATTATAAATTTAAAAAATTAGATAGATAAATATTTGAAGGGAGTTTTTATGAAAATAGAAAATATTGATGAGTTAAAGCAAATTGCAAATGATATAAGAAAGGGAATTATAGAAGCGGTATATAGTGGAAAATCAGGACATCCAGGAGGTTCGTTATCAATTACAGATATAATGACAGTATTATATTTTAATGAAATGAATATAAATCCAGAAGTACCAAAAGATGAAAATAGAGACAGATTGGTATTATCAAAGGGACATTGTGCACCAGCATTATATTCAACATTAGCAAGAAAAGGTTTTTTTGATGTAGAAGAATTACAAACATTAAGAAATATAGAAAGTAGATTACAAGGACATCCAGATATGAAAAATATACCAGGTGTAGACATGACAACAGGTTCATTAGGACAAGGTCTATCAGCTGCAAATGGAATGGCAATTGCTGGAAAATTAGATAATAAAGATTATAGAGTGTATTGCATTTTAGGAGATGGAGAAATAGAAGAAGGTCAAATTTGGGAGGCAGCAATGGCATCTAGCAAATATAAATTAGATAATTTGTGTGTAATTGTTGATAATAACAATTTGCAAATAGATGGTACAATTGAAGAAGTTATGAGTTCGTATCCAATAGATGAGAAATTTAGAAGTTTTGGATTTGAGATAATAAATATCAATGGACATGATATTGATGAAATAATAAAAGCATTTGAAGTGGTAAAAAATATAAAAGGAAAACCTACATGTATTATAGCAAAAACTATAAAAGGTAAAGGAGTGTCATTCATGGAAAATCAAGTAGGATGGCATGGAAAAGCACCAAACGAAGACCAATATAAACAAGCAATGGAAGAATTAACAAAAATGTAAAAAAGCCCAATATTTGGCTTTTTTACATTTAAAGGCTAACTTAATCGTTTTCAAGATTAAAGACACAGTAAAGCTCAATCCAAAGCCTATCATCAATAAAGATTTTAAGTGGTTCAAACAAAAAGCCTTGAGAGTTAATTGATACATAGGCATCATGAATATAAAGCTTATATTTTTTGTGTCTTAAAGGTGGCTTACTGTCAGAGATAATCTTATGGAAATATGACTTTTCATAAGGGACAGTAGCACCTTTCTTTACATAAACATAAAGAAAGGTGTGCCGCTTGAATTTACGTTTAGCCTTTTCAATGATAATTTGGTTCATAAAAAACCTCCTTTTTGTGCACAGTTTATAGAAACTATATATATTATACCACAAAATTGAGAAAAATTCCAGAAAAAGTTGCAATATTTTACCAATAATAGTATAATAGAAAATGTGGAATAATAAATATAGAATAAAAGAGAGGTAAAAAATGGAATATATTTATATACTAAGAGAAGCCTTAGTATGGCTAATAACAATATTTTGGATTTATCAAGTAGGAATAAGTTTATGTTCATTAGTAAAATTAAAAGATAAGCCATTAAAAACAAAAAAGGAACACAGATTTATGGCAATAATACCAGCACATAATGAAGAAGAAGTAGTTGGGAATTTAATAGAAAGTTTAAAAAATCAAACTTATAATAAAGAATTATATGATATATATGTAATAGCAGATAATTGTACAGATAATACAGCAAGAATTGCAAAAGAAGCAGGAGCAATAGTATATGAAAGATATAATGAAGTAGAAAAAACAAAAGGATATGCACTAGATTGGTTTTTACAACAAAAAATAAAAGAAGATGCACAATATGATGCAATATGTATATTTGATGCTGATAATATAGTAGATAAAAACTTTATAAAAGCAATGAATAAAAAACTATGTCAAGGGGAAGAAGTTGTTCAAGGATATAGAGATATTAAAAATCCAACAGATAACTGGATAACATCAGGATATGCCTTATTTTATTGGACAATGCATAGATTTTATCATTTAGCAAGATATAATTTGGGCTTATCACCATTGCTTAATGGAACAGGATTTATGGTAAGCTTTGACATTATAAAAGAAAATAATGGATGGAAAACAGTAACATTAACAGAAGATATAGAATTTTCATTACAAAGAATATTAAAAGGAAAAAGATTAGGATGGTCAACGGAAGCAATAGTATAT
Organism: uncultured Clostridium sp.; assembly: GCA_948468685.1. Lineage (GTDB taxonomy): Bacteria > Bacillota > Clostridia > TANB77 > CAG-508 > CAG-269. The sequence goes on from CAOKJC010000059.1 coordinate 4,928, forward strand.
GATGAACAACCAACAGGATTTAAACAAAGTTGGTCACAAAGAAGTAGATGGACAGTTGGACATATGCAATGTATGAAAGAATATACAGTAAAATTATTCAATGCAGCTAAAGAAAATAAAACAATGATGAGTATAGATGGATTTTTATATATAATAGGAAGTATACCAATGTTTATAATAACAATAGTTTTATTATTAATAAACTTTATATTATATGCAGCTGAAGGAATGACACAAACAGAACTAATTATGAATATATTGAGATTTATAGTTCCAACATTTATGTTACCATCATTTACAGCAGCATTTGTAATGTTTTTAGATGGAAAACCTATAAAACCAATGTTAAAAGGATTTTTCACATATCCATTATTTATGGGAAGTTGGCTTTTAATAAACTTTAAATGTTTATTTAAAAGGGAAACCAGCTGGGAAAAAATTACTCATAACAGAAGTATTAAAATAAATGATGTAGAACAAAAAGAAGTAGAAAAAGAAAAAATACTTGACAAGGTATAAAAAAAATGTTAAAATTAATAACTGTAATCCGCGTAGTCAAGGTTCATAAAGACTAATTAAGTTTAGTTACCTTAAATTCTTATAAAAATAAGTTGGGAAATTTAAATTTGTAATGAATGAAATAGATGGATTAGCGAGTATACAAATAAGGGAGGTGCATTTTAAATGTACGCAGTAATTGAAAGTTGTGGAAAACAATACAAGGTAGCAGAAGGAGATGTAGTATTTTTCGAAAAATTAGATGCTGAAGAAGGGAAAAAAGTTACTTTTGATAAAGTAGTTTTAGTATCTGATGAAAAAGTACAAGTAGGAAATCCTTATGTAAAAGGTGTAAAAGTTGAAGGAAAAGTAGTTGCACATGGTAAAGGTAAAAAAATCATTGTTTTCAAAATGAAAGCTAAAAAGAACTACAGAAGAAAACAAGGACATAGACAACCATATACTAAAGTGGAAATTACATCTATAAAAACAACTGCAAAAAAAGCAGCTGAAGAAAAAGTAGAAGCTTAAGTTTCAAGTAACTACATAATTAATTAAATGATTTTAATTAAGAGAAAATATATAAAACTAAAAGCGAGGGGAGTGAGAAAGCATGGCTCATAAAAAAGGTCAAGGTAGTTCACACAATGGTCGTGAGAGTGAATCAAAACGTCTTGGTGTAAAAAGAGCTGACGGACAATTTGTTTTAGCTGGAAACATACTAGTTAGACAAAGAGGAACAAGAGTATATCCAGGTGTTAATGTAAAAAAAGGTAGCGATGATACATTATATGCAGTAGTAGATGGTACTGTGAAATTTGAAAGAAAAGGTAGAGACAAAAAACAAGTAAGTGTTTACCCAGTAGAAGCATAAGAATATAATTCTTATATGATAAAAATATTTGATTACTTAAATGAAAGTAATCAAATATTTTTTTTGAAAAAAACTCAAAAACCATTTACATTTTTATTTTTTTTGTATAGAATATATTAAAATGCAGAATAATGTCAAAAAAAGAAACGAAAGAAAATTGAATGAAGTAGAGAGAGGGAAAATTAATGAAAATTTTAATGTTAACATGGGAATATCCACCAAGAGTAGTAGGCGGAATAGCAAGAGTAGTATATGACTTATCAAAAACTTTAATAAAAGATGGGCATGAAGTAACAGTAGTAACATATAAAGAAGGTAATGCACCAGAATTTGAAGATGATAAAGGAGTAAAAGTATATAGAGTTGAAAATTATATGATAAATCCAAACAATTTTATAGACTGGATAATGCAAATGAATTTCAACTTAATAGCAAAAGCAAATGAAATAATAGCAAAAGAAGGAAAATTTGACGTAATACATGCACATGATTGGCTAGTAGCATATGCAGCAAAAACATTAAAAAATTCGTACAATATTCCAATAACAGCAACAATACATGCAACAGAAGCAGGAAGAAATAGTGGAATACATGATGAAACACAAAGATATATAAATGACACAGAATGGATGTTAACATATGAAGCTTCAGAAGTGATTGTAAACAGTAATTATATGAAAAATGAATTGCAAAGATTATTTGGATTACCATATGAAAAAATAAATGTAATACCAAATGGTGTAAATATGACATTATTTAATGGAATAGAAAGAGATTATAATTTTAGAAGAAAATTTGCAATGGACAATGAAAAGATTATACTATTTATGGGAAGATTAGTATATGAAAAAGGAATACAACATGTAATAGCTGCAATGCCTAAAATATTAAATGGATATCATGATGCAAAATTAGTAATATGTGGAAAAGGTGGAATGATTGATGAATTAAGAGCACAAGTAAATGCATTACGGAATATCAGAAAAAGTATATTTTGCAGGATACATGAATGGAAAAGATGTACAAAAAATGTATAAAGCAGCAGATATATCAGTATTTCCAAGTACATATGAACCATTTGGAATAGTAGCATTAGAAGCAATGCTTTCAGAAAATCCTGTAGTAGTATCAGATATAGGAGGACTAAATGAAATAGTGCAACACAGAGAAAATGGAATGAAAACATATTGTGGAAATGCAAATTCAATAGCTGATAGTATATTAGAATTATTGTATGACCATAAATTATGTTCAGAAATAATAAAAAAAGCAAAGAATAAAGTAAGAAATGAATATAATTGGAGCAAAATATCACAAGACACATATTTTGCATATCAAAAAGCAGTATGTCAATCAATGGCAGAAAAACAAAAAAGAGAAATTGAACAAGAAAGAGCAAACAAAACTAAAAAAGCAAAAAATACAGAAAAAGAAATTTCGAACTTATTAGCATTTAAAAAACGTAATGCTTATGCGTAAAATGTCCCATTGGAGACGGTTCTGTTTTAAGATAGCTGTTCGAGCAAAGCGAGTTACAGATATCTTATGCAGAGCTGGACATTTTGTCCCAGTTGGGACACATCTTTAAAGTCAGCTGTTAAGCTTTGCTTGATATAGCTGGCTTATTAAAATGGAAAAAAATTTAACAATAAATTTAATAAAAAAACAAAAATTCTACAAATTTAGCACAAAATAAGTGCTATAACTAAAAAGCAGAATTAATAAAAGTAATAGATTGAACGAAAGATAAAAACAGTACATTTGGACAAGGAGGAAAATATGGAAAAAGAATTTAAATCAGGATTTGTAACAATAATAGGAAGAACAAATGTAGGAAAATCAACACTAATAAATTTATTAGTAGGTGAAAAAGTAGCAGCAATAGCAAATAAAGTACAAACAACAAGAACAGCAATAAAAGGAATAGTAAATAGAGAAAATTCACAAATAATATTCACAGACACACCAGGAATACATAAACCAAAACATAAACTAAATCAAACAATGGTAGAGACATCATTTACAATGATACCAGAATCAGATATAATATTATTTATAATTGAGGCAACAAGTGAAGACATAGGAAAAGGAGACAGAATAATATTAGATAAAATAAAAGAAGCTAATAGAAAAACAATACTTATAATTAACAAAATTGATTTGATAAAAAGGGAAAATTTATTAAATTTAATAGATATATATAGTAAAGAATATAATTTTGAAACAGTTATTCCAATATCAGCAAATCAAGAAAAATATAGAAATGTTATTTTAGATGAGATAGAAAAGAACTTAAAACCAGGACCTGCATATTATGATATAGAAGAATATACAGACCAAACAATGAGACAACTTGCAGAAGAAACAATTCGTGAAAAAGCATTAAAACTTTTACAAGATGAAGTGCCACATGGAATTTTTATAGAAATTGAAAAAATGAAATTAAGAAAAAATAAACAAGATGAAGATATTTATGATATAGAAGCTACAATTTATTGTTTGAGAGATTCTCATAAGGGGATAATAATAGGAAAGAATGGCGAAATGCTAAAAAGAATTGGTAGAGCTGCTAGGATAGATATGGAGCAAAATTTTGGAGTAAAAGTTAATTTGAAGACATGGGTGAAAGTTAAACAAGATTGGATTGATAATGATTCTATTGTTAATGGGAAGTTTAAAATTAAATAGTGTTATTATAGTTGTGTTTAAAAATTGTTTATATATAAAAATTTTTTGTAAAAAACATAGCTAGGATCTACCTAATGGTCTTTAACTGCAAAATATTTATATATAAACAATTTTAAATAACTATAATATTACAATTAAATGAATAAAAAATAAAAAAAAGCAAATGATAAATTAAAGGTAAAACTTTAAGAATGGAGATGAAGTGTATGATTAAAGAAATAGCATGGGATGCATTTAAAAATACAGGAGATATAAATACTTTTTTGGAGTATAAACAAATAGAAAATTTGGAAAAAGGTATAAAAGAAATACAAGATATACAAAAAATTACTAATATGAATGTGTAAATAATATGATTTCGTATATTAAAATTTAATTTTTGTATATTATTTAGAAAAAGATATATATTTAAAAATTCCGTTCTCCAAGGCATTTAAGATATGTTAGAATTCAAGATTAAAAGACACACTCTAAACAGATAAAAAATAAATAATCAGGTCGAACTCACTTTTAAATATATATTTTTCTTCTATAATCAATATTACATAAAAAACAAAATTAAAGATATAGAATTTTCAATAATTTAAGACATAATAAGGAATGAAAGAAATATGGCAAATATAAAATTAAATGGAATAGTAATCGCAGAAAATAATATGGGTGACTATGATAAAATGCTTACAATATTAACGCCAAATTATGGTAAAATATCTTGTGTGGCTAAAGGTGCTCGAAAACAGCAAAGTGCTCTTTTGGCTGGAACACAATTATTTTGTTTTGGTGAATATTTAATGTATAAAGGAACAAATACATATCATATAAATTCGTGTGAGACAATAGAGATATTTTACAACTTAAGAACAGATTTAGATAAATTAAAATATGCTATACATATAAATAAGATAATTCAAGATGTAACAGAAGAAAATGAAAATTGTTACAAAATTTTACAACTATTTTTAAATACATTATATGCTATATCTGAAACGGACAAAGACAAGGATTTTGTATTAAGTGTATTTAAGCTTAGACTTCTTTGCAATTTAGGATTTACTCCTAGACTTTTGAAATGTACAAGTTGTAAAGGAGAACAAAATTTGAATAAATTTAGTATAAGAGATAATGGATTTAAATGTGAAGCATGTGGAAGACAAGATAAATCGTGTATTGATATGAGTGAAAGTACAAAAAATGCTATAAAATATGTTGTTTCTGCACCTCCAAAAAAAGTTTATTCTTTTAGTTTAAAAGATGAAGGGTTAAAAGAATTTGAATTGATAACTAAAATTTATTTTAATGAAAAATTAGAAAAAGAATATAAACTAGAAGAATTATTTTAAAAAAGGGCTTGCAAAAAATAATAATAATATATATAATAAACTCAAACATATATCTTAATTAAAAGTAATAAAAATAGAAGCAGAGTTGGCGATTTGCAGCCTTAAAAATTCGAAAGAATTTTTAAGGTGCGATGAGCGAAACGAAGTTTCGCGAAAGGAAGGAATTTATGAAAGTAAAAATTATAGGAAAAGAACTAAAGATAACAGAAGCATTAAATGACTATGTAGAAAAAAAACTAGACAGAATTGATAAATATTTTGAAAATGCTGAAGCAGATGTTACTTTAAAAACAGAAAAAAATGAACAAACAGCTGAAATCTGTATTATGGCAAACGGGGAAAGGTATAGAGCTGTTACAGAAGACAAAGATATGTATGCATCTATTGATAAAGATATAGATATATTAGAAGGACAAATAAGAAAAGCAAAAACAAAAAGAGAGAAAATGATGAAAGATGCAAGTATTAGAACAATGGAAGTTCAAAAAGACAGTATAGCAGAGATATCTAATGAAATAATAAAAACATCATATTATGAAATAAAACCAATTACACCTGAAGATGCTGTGTTAGAATTACAAGCACATCCAACACATAATTTCTTAGCATTTATAAACATAGAAACAGGAAAAGTAAATGTAATACATAAATTGAAAGACGGAAAAAATTATGGTTTAGTAGAACCAGAAGCATAAGTGTATAATGAAAAAGGGGCTGTAAAAAAAGTCCCAACAAAAAATGAGTGAAAAATTTTCACTCA
>CAOKJC010000060.1 GCA_948468685.1 uncultured Clostridium sp.
AAATAGATGAAAAAAATGAAGAAGTACAAGCTTCAATTAGAAATACAAAACAACAAATATCTTTGATAGAAGCAGACAAAAGAAATGTACAAAGTAAAACAAATGAATATACAATGAAAATTAGTAATTTAGAAGAAATTAATGCAAGAATAGAAGAAAATAATAGAATTAAAAAAGCTATACCAAATTTACTAAATAGATTGATGTATATTATGCCAAGTGGAGTACAATTAACATCTATTCAAAATACTAATTCAACTCATATAGAAATAGAAGCGCAATCTACAAGTTATTCACAATTAGGATATTTAGCAGCTAGTATAAAAACAAAGCAAATATTAACAAATGTTATTTCTACTTCTGGACAAAAAGCAAATAATATAATAACTATAAAGATTGAAGGTGATTTACCATGAAAAAATTATTATTAAGTACAATATTTATTTTGATTATTGTATTGGCAGGAATGACAGTAGTAAAAGGAATGAGTATAAGTAAATTAACAATATTAGGAATAACTGACATAAGAGAAGAAAATGACAAATTAGATGAAACAATACAAGATGCTACTAAATTAGCAAGTACAGACTATCAAAAAAGTATAAATGATTTAAATAGTGAAGTTAAAAAGTTAGAAGCAGAAAAAGCGAGATATGATGAAATGGTAAGTATCAGTACAGAAAGTGAAATTGAAGCTGCCAACCAATCATATAATTATACATTAGATATGTTATATACAAGAATAGGAAACCATGCAAAGGCAGAAGGCATAAGCAATTTGACAATAGGATTGACAAGAAACTCTTCAGGACTTGAAAATGTTTACGATATAAACTTTACAGCTATAGCAACTTATGTAGAAATAGAAGAGTTTATAACAAATATAGAAGATGACTCAAAACTAGGATTTAAAATAGAGAATTTTAGAATGATACCATCTTCAGAAAATGGAAGTGTAGTACAAGCAACATTTACATGTGAAAATATAACAGTTACAGGAATATCAGCAAATGTAGGCACAACTACAACTTCAGATACAAGAACGATTACAAATTCAACTATAGAGAATAATACTGTTGAATAAATACAATGAACAAAGTGAAAGGTGAGAAAATTATGGCTAAAAATATTATAAAAGAAATTATTATAATTTTATTATTAGCAATAGTAATTATCCTAATTTTAGGAATAATGCTTTATGAATATATTCCAGCAAACAAAATAATACCAGAAAAAGTATCTTATAGCACTCCTGGAAGTATTCAAGAAGAATTGAAAAAAAGTGAAGATATTGAAAATGATGAAATTGTAATAACTTATCAATTAGATTCAACAGATTTAAATAATTTTCAAAAGATAAATGAATATGTTCCTGGAAAGAAAAATCCATTTTCATCAGTTTCAAATGAAGTAAATGAAAACGGAAATGGAAATACATCATCAGAAAATAATAATTCATCATCAGGAACAACAAATAGTAATAGTTCAAGTTCAGGATATCTTCCTAACAAAGGAACTAAATAAAAATAGTTATTAACATTATATTTATTTTTATAAATATAGTATATATATATTATATCTAAAGAAGAAGGAGGGAAAAACACAATGAAATCACAAAAAGGTATTACTTTAGTAGCATTAGTTATAACAATTATAATATTATTAATATTAGCTGGTATATCTATAGCATCTTTAACAGGAAGCGATTTATTTGGTAAAGCAAGACAAGCAGCTGAAGATTCTAACAGAGCAGCAGAAAAAGAAAATAAAACATTACAAGATTATGAAAAATGGATGGATAACTATGCTGTTACAAACTACACAAAATAGTAAAATATATACAAAGGCATATGCATAAAAGTGTATATGCCTTTTGTAAAAACAATAAAAAGGAAAGAAAAAATGGATATATTTTTTTATATAATAATATTTGCTATGGGAATAACATTTGGAAGTTTCTATACTTTAGCAGTATATAGAATACCAAAAGGGCAGGATATAACACATACACATTCATATTGCCCAAATTGTAATCATAAGTTGGGAATTTTAGATTTAATTCCTGTATTTAGTTACATATTTTTAGGAGCAAAATGTAGATACTGCAAACAAAAAATAAGACCAAGATATTTTATATTAGAAACAATTTCAGGATTATTTTTTGTAATAGTAGCATATTTAATGAAATTAAGTATTTATAATTTACAAATTACACAAATAATAGAATATGCATTTTTGGTATTATATTTTACATTTATAATATTAGTTGCAGGTATTGATAAAGAAAATAGAACAATTAATAAACCAACACTAATGTATGGAATAATAATTTCAATTATGTATATAGTATATCTATACATAATAGAAAAAACTAGTATATATAGATATGTTATATATTTAATATTATTTATTTTACTGTTGATAATAGATTGCTTTAATTTAAGAAAAAATGCAAAAGATGATTATAATTATTCAACATTAATTTTTATTTTAGTAATGAGTATATTCACTGGTGAATATGTAGTTATAGCAACTATAATAACAACAGTAATTTCACTACTAATTAATAATTTAATAATAACTAACAGGAAACCAAATAGTGTAAAAGTAGAAAAAAATAAAAAAATATCAAAGATAGCATTCTATCTATCTATATTCAACATAATATGTTTCGTATTGCATAAAATTTTTGTAGATTTTTATAGTACACAATTGTTATAATTTATAGTTATATAATTTAATTCTAAATTAACATTGTAACTATAATAAAAGGAAGGATTACAATGAATATAAAAAATGAAAAAGGTATAGCAGGAATAGATATTGCAATTTCCATAATTATAATAACAATTTTTATAGCGATGATAGGGAATCTAATAGTAAATATAAATTTGAATAACAAAGAAACAGAAAGAAGAACGATTGCAACAACATATGCTGTACAAGAAATAGAAAACCTTAAAGCTAAGAAAATTGAAGAATATCTAGATGAAGGAATAACGGAAGCCTATATAATTGATGGAGATATAGAGAAAGATGGAAATTATTCAGGATATCATAAAAAAATTATTATTAAAGATTATGTTTTGATAAAGCAAGATAATACTAAGGAGCCTAATATTGTAAAAGAAGCAACAGTTGAAATATCTTATAAAGTAGGAAACAAAGAAAGAAAAATTAGTTTATCAACATATATTTCAAAGGAGTAAAGAATGAAAAGTAATAAGGGTATAACATTAACGTCTTTAATTATTTATATTATTGGAATGATAATAGTTTTGGCAACAATTGCAAATTTAACATCATTTTTTTATAAAAATATAAATATTCAAGATGCAAATTATGACTCAACAACTCAATATACAAAATTTGCTAGTTTGTTTTTAAATGAAACTAATAATGATAATAATTATATAATTGATTGCAAGACTATAACTGAAAATAATGTAAAATTAAGTTATATTGTTTTTGCTAATGGAAATCAGTATACTTATACTAATGAAAATAATAGCATATATAAAAATAATATAAAAATCTGTGAAAATGTTGAGGATTGTGATTTTTCATATCAATTTATAGATTCTAAATACCAAATAAAGGTTAAGTTTAAAACTAATATTATCGATAATGAGACTACTTATACTTTATAAAATATAGTTAGCAATTTTTAGTAATTAGAAAAAAATCAACAAAAATAGTAAATAATATAGTATAATATATAGGAATACAAATAATTTATGAAATAATTATTTGTATACTGATACTGTAATGAACAAGTTCTAACAGTATCAGCAAAAAGAAAGGATGCGTTTATTATGGAAATGAGAAGAAGATTACCAATGGGTGTTGAGCTAGTTAAAAGAGGTATTGTTACTGAAAATGATATAGAAAAAGCCTTAGAGTATCAAAGAGAACATCCAAGTGTTAAATTAGGGGATATATTGCATATACTAAATGTTTGTGATGCAGAAAAATTAATACAAAACATAGGAGATATAATAGGAGAAAAAGGAATAGTACTAACAGCAGGAGTTTTAAGAATAAATCCAACAGAATATCTTGCTTTAGAAGTATGTAAGAAAAATAAATGCATACCATTTGAGGTTAATGGAAATAAAATAAAAGTATGTTTTACAGATAGAGTGGCAGAAGGAAGAACAGATACAGTAAGAATGTTACTATTAAATAAAGGGCTTGTTATGGAAAAATATGTAACTTTTGAAGCTGAAATAGAAAAAATAATAGCTACTCTAGAAAATAAAGCATCATCAGATATGTACCAAGCTACATCAAATGGTTCAATAGTTGAATTAGTGGATAATATTATAAAACAAGGTATGGAAAAAAGAGCGAGTGATATTCATATTGAACCATTAGTAGATGAGGTAAGAGTAAGATATAGAATTGATGGAGAACTAATAACAGCAGCTAAGATATCAAAAGATAAACAAGCACAAGTAATAGGAAGATTAAAAGCAATTTCAAATATGCATCAAGAAAAACAAGAGTCACAAGATGGTAGAATTTTGCTATATGATGATTACAATATTCGTGTTTCATCACAACCAAATGTATGTGGAGAAAAATTTGTTTTAAGATTATTAAAGAAAGATAACCATATTAGAAATATTTTTGAATTAGGATATCCTGGAACAGAAGCAGAATTAAGAAAGAGTTTTAATAAGAAAAATAGTATAACAATTATAGCAGCTCCAACAGGTGCAGGAAAAACAACAACATTATATAGTTTAATAGATTATTTAAATTCACCAGAAATAAATATAACAACGATAGAGGATCCAGTTGAAATTAGAATAGATGGATTAAATCAAATAGAAATAGGAAACAAATCAACCTTTTCAGGAGCATTAAGAACTGTATTAAGACAAGACCCTGATATGATTTTACTTGGAGAAATTCGTGATAAAGAGACAGCAGAAATAGCTATACAAGCTGGACAAACAGGTCATTACGTTTTGTCTACAATACATACAATAGACGCAATTGAAGTAATTAATAGAATGAGAAAAATGGGATTGTCAGATTATGATATATCAAGTACAGTAGCAACAACAGTATCACAAAGATTAGTTAGAACAGTTTGTCCACATTGTAGAAAAGAAAGAGGGTTTACAGAAGAAGAAAAAAATATTATGTCTAAAATTGTTGAAAAATATGGAGACAAAATAAATTTTGATAATGTAAAAACATATGATGCTATCGGATGTGACAAATGTAATAATGTTGGATATTATGGAAGAATAGGTGTTTTTGAAATATTAAATATTTCAGAAGAAATAAAAGAACTTATTGTTAAAGGTGCTGCAACAATTGAAATAAAAGAAAAAGCAATAGAACAAAACTATAGACCATTAATTGTAGATGGAATAAATAAAGTATTGAAAGGATATACAACATTAGAAGAATTAAATAGACAACTTATTATATATTAAGAGTAATAAAAAAGTTAAAATGGAAGGGAGAAGTTAAATATGAACATAGACAAAATTTTTGAACAAGCCATAGAAAGAGATGCATCAGATATACATCTAATAGCAGGAAATAAGCCAATGCTTAGAATTGCAAGAGAATTAGTACCAGTTGAAGACTCAGAAGTTTTAAATGAAAATGATATGAATGAAATATATGATTACCTAGTTAGAGGGAATGTTGATAAAGATGATATTTTTAATCAAACAAGAAAACTAGATACATCATATGAATATAAAGAAACACGTTTTAGGGTAAATATTTCATTATCAGATGATGTTCCAACATGTACATTGAGACTTATAAAAAACACATTGCCACCATATGAAGCATTAGGGTTACCAGATATTATAAAAAGAATGACATATCAACCACAAGGATTAATACTAGTAACAGGAAAAACTAACTCTGGTAAAAGTACAACTTTAAATGCTATAATAAATGAAATAAATGAAACACAAAATAAAAAAATATTAACACTTGAAAATCCAGTAGAGTATAGGCATCAATCAAAGAAATCTTTGATTGTACAAAAAGAAGTGGGGAAAGGTAGAGATGCCTTAACATTTAGTAATGGTGTACAAAACTCTTTAAGAGAAGATTGTGATATTTTAGTAATAGGAGAAATTAGAGATAAAGTAACAATGGAAGCAGCAATAGAGATGGCAGAATCAGGACATCTAGTTATAGGAACATTGCATACTAAATCTTGTGCAGAAACAATAGATAGAATGATAAACTTCTATGAAGTTAGAGACCAAGCAAGTATAAAATACTTATTATCAGCACTATTAAAATTAGTTGTATCACAAAGATTATTAAAAGGACGAGATGGAAAACTTGTATTAGTACCAGAGGTAATGGTTGTAGATAATATTGTAGCAGGTGTTATAAGAAAAGAAAAAATAAGTGTATCAGAAATAGAAGATGCTATTCAAAGTTCTGATAAAGGAAGTATAGGATTAATAAATTCAATTGCAAGATTATTTGTAGAAGATAAAATAACACTAGAACAAGCTAAAGCACAAGTAGAAGAGAAAAATATTGAAGTATTAAATAGAACAATAATGCAAATGAAAATAAGAAGAGACAGTAATAATAATTAATTTTCATTTATTTGTGTGTATATTAATACTAATATACACACAGTAAAATAAATTAGTGATTTTAGAAGGAGGTGCCAAAAAATGCCTATATATACGTATAAGGCTGTGACAAGTTCAGGATTAATTGTAAGGAATAGAATTGAAGCAGGAAGTAAGCAAACTTTGTTGAAAACTTTAAAAAGTAATGATTTAATGCCTATTACAATAGAACAAGTTAAATATAATAATAAAAAGAAAAAGACTAAAAAGAAAAATGTAAAAGACGTTGAAGAAATAATGAAAAATGTAAATACAACACATGTAAATACTAAAAAGACTTTTTCAACAAAAGAAAAAATAAATATGTATTTATCAAAAACAGAAAAAATAACATCTAGAGATATTGTTATATTTACACAGAATTTTTATTTATTGAAAAAAGCTAATTTTAATAATATACATGCATTAAAAACTATAATAGATAGTACAGAAAATTACACACTTAGAGGAATATTGGAAGATATTTTAGCAGGAGTTGAAGCAGGAGAGTATATGTATACAACAATGGAGTATTATTCAGATGTATTTCCATTTATATATATAAATATGATAAAAGTAGGAGAATTGTCGGGTTCACTTACAAATTCATTAGAACAAGCAGTAAGATATTTAGATGAATCAGCAGCTTTGAATAGAAAAATCAAAGGAATATTAGTTCCTAATTTAATACAATTTGGTTTATTAATAGTAATGTTATTTGTTGGAACATTAGTAGCAATACCAGCTATTCAAAACATATATGATGAATTGGGTTCAACTGATACATTACCACCAGTAACTTTATGGTTCCAAGGTGTAGTAAATAACTTAATGGAATATTGGTATATACCATTAACATTTGTGTTATGTATAATTGGAGCAATAGTATTTTATATTAATACACCAAAAGGAAAATATAATTTTCATTATTTCAAATACAAAATGCCAATTTTTGGTCAATTAATATTTGCTCTAGATTTTTCAAGATTAATGAAAGCTATGCTTCTAAACCTTGAAAATGGAATGAGAATACAAGAAGCAATGGAAGTTAGTAAAAATGTTATTAACAACTATGTAATGCTATCAATAATAGAAACATCTTTAAATAATATTCTTATAGGTGATTCTTGGATAGAACCTTTTGAAAGATCAGGATTACCTAAATCTATGATAACTGAAATGCTTAAAGTTGGTATGCAAACTAATTTACCAGAAATGATGGCAAAATTAGTAGAATATATGGAGATTGATATAGATAATATTATGGAAAAAATTATGAAAGTTTTGCCAGAGGTCGTTTACCTAATTGTTGGTTGTGTATTAATTTTCTTTGTATTAGTTGTTCTTGGACCATGTATCGAAGTTTATATGGGAGGATTCTTATTCTCAGCAGCAGGTGTATAAAAAATAATAAAGGGGATTATGGGGTTAGGTCTCAAATCCCTTTTAATCAATTTTAGGAGTAAAAATATGAAAATTGGAATAGATTTAGGTGGAAGTCATATTGCTATTGGTATAGTAGATGACAAAAATTGTATTATAGAAAAAGTAGAAAAAAGATTATTATCAGAAGAAAAGAAAGATTTTAAAAGAGCAGTTGAGGAATATATAGTAGAGAATGTAAATAAATTAAATGAAAAATATAAAATATCAGAAATTGGAATAGCAGTTCCTGGAACAATAGAAGGAGACAAAATTATAAAATCTGTTAATTTAGGTGTAGAAAACTATAACTTTGTTGATAATTTAAAAAAAGGAATTAATATACCAATAAAAATTAGAAATGATGCTAAATGTGCAGCCATTGCTGAATGTAAAATAGGCTGTTTAAAAGACTATAGTAGAAGTTTATTTTTAACATTAGGAACAGGTATTGGTGGAGCGGTTATTATAGAGGGGGAACTATTAAATACAGGAAGTCTTCCAGGTTGTGAAATTGGACACATGATAGTTGAAAAAAATGGACTTGAATGTAACTGTGGGAAAAAAGGATGTTTTGAAAAATATGCATCAATGAAAGTTTTAAAAAATAATTTAAGGAAAGAATTGAATTTAGATGAAACAACAAGAGGACAAGAATTACTTGATATGATTAAAGAAAATCCAAAAGATAAAAAAATAAATAATGTAATTGATGAATTTATAGAATATTTAAGTATAGGAATATCAAATTTAGTAAATATATTTGAACCAGATGCTATTGGAATTGGTGGCAGTTTTGTGTATTTTTCTGATGTATTACTTGATAGATTGAAGAATAATATACAAAATAAGGGATATTTATTTAATAAGAGAAATGAATTAATTATTTTACCAGCAATGCTAGGCAATGATGCTGGAATTATAGGAAGTGTGCCAATAGGGACGCCCCTTTTTGGCACAAAAATTGATACAATTTAATAAGAGAAAATAAAAATATTATAAAATTTTTAATATATAAATAAAAATGTGACAAAAAGATACGCCCCTTTTGTCACAAAAAAAGGAGGAAAAAATGGATATTGATAATAAAAAAGCTACAAGACAAAGTTATGGAGAAGCTTTAGCTCAACTAGGAAAAGAAAATGAGAATATTGTTGTTTTTGACGCAGATTTAGCGTCAGCTACAAAAACAGATTTATTTGCAAAAGAATTTCCAAATAGATTTTTTGATATGGGGATTGCTGAACAAAATATGATTTCAACAGCAGCTGGAATGGCTACATGTGGTAAAATTTCATATGCAAGTACATTTGCAGTTTTTGCAGCTGGTAGAGCTTATGACCAAATTAGAAATAGTGTATGTTATCCACATTTAAATGTAAAAATATGTGCAACACATGCAGGAATAACTGTTGGAGAAGATGGAGCGACTCATCAAATGATTGAGGATATTTCCTTAATGAGAACATTACCTAATATGACTGTAATTTCAACATCAGATGATATCCAAACAAAATGGGTTGTTAAAGAAATTAGTAAAATTGATGGACCAGTATATCTTAGACTATCAAGATTGGCTACACCTATTATATATGATGAAAGACACAAATTTGAAATTGGTAAAGCAGTTCAAATTGGAAATGGAACAGATGGAACAATTTTTGCTACTGGTGTAACTGTTTCAGAAGCATTAAAGGCTCAAGAAGAATTGAAAAATAATGGAATAGATGTTAGAGTTATAGATATTCATACAATTAAACCAATAGATAAAGAAATAATTGTAAAATGTGCAAAAGAAACTAAAAAATTAATTTCTATTGAAGACCATAATGTTATTGGAGGTTTAGGTTCAGCTATTTCAGAAGTATTAACAGAAGAGTATCCATCAAAACTTATAAGATTAGGTATTAAAGATACTTTTGGAAAGTCAGGTAAAGCAGAGGAATTGATGGAATATTTTGGAATTGTTGCAAAAAATATAGTAAGACTATTTGAATAGAAGTCTTAATACTCAATGTTTTTTGAAGTTAATTAGGTATTGCCCAATTAACTTCAAAATTCTAATTTATAACCTCTAAATTTTATTTATATAAAAGAGTAAGTCTATTTCCATTTTTCTCAATAAATCCTTCATCTTTTAAAGATTTCAGTTCTCGCATCATAGCACTTCTATCAACACTCAAATAATCTGCTAAGTCAGTTAATGAAAAAGGCAAAGAAAATGTTTGACTTAAATTTCTAGTAGACAAAATATTAAAATAAGCACGCAATTTTTCACGAATAGAACGTTTGGATAATATCTCTACTCTAGTATTTAAGTCCATAACTTTATTTAAAATTAAATTAGAGAAGTTTTCAGATAATGTTTGATGAAATTTACAATTTATTTTACATTTTTGATGAATGTTATCATAAATGAAAAACAAAACTTCACAATTCTTTTTGGCTTCAACAGATAGTTCATTGTTAGTTGTAACAATATAAAATGCTTCTCCAAAAATGTCATTTTTAGTGAAGTGCTCAATTATTGATTTGTTACCATTTAAATCATATCTAACAAGGTCTGCTTCTCCATTTAATATTATGCAGACTTGGTTTCTTTTTTGTATATATGTAGTTATTATTTGATTTTTTCTAAAGGATTTTTTTTGGACATTTTTGCAATTTGTAGAAAAATCTTTTAGAAAGTTTTCTATATCTAATTTTGAATTCATGTAGGTCTCCTTTTCAATGATTACAACTTCACTTCATTCAGTTGCATAAGTTATCCGTAATTCGCTTCGCTCAAACGGCTAATTTTTAATGATTACAACTTCACTTCATTCAGTTGCATAAGTTATCCGTAATTCGCTTCGCTCAAACGGCTAATTTTTAATGATTACAACTTCACTTCATTCAGTTGCATAAGTTATCCGTAATTCGCTTCGCTCAAACGGCTAATTTTTAATGATTACAACTTCACTTCATTCAGTTGCATAAGTTATCCGTAATTCGCTTCGCTCAAACGGCTAATTTTTAAT
>CAOKJC010000061.1 GCA_948468685.1 uncultured Clostridium sp.
CGCCTTGAAGAACAGAACTTTTAAATATATATCTTTCTTCTAAATAATATTATATTAAAAAATACTGAAAGTTATATTTTTATTATATATTATATTCACATATATAAAAAACTTTACTACTATTTATATAATCTTTTTATATGGTCAATAGCATTTTTTTCTAGTCTAGAAACTTGTGCCTGAGATATACCAATTTCATTTGCTACTTCCATTTGAGTTTTTCCATCAAAAAATCTTCTATTTATTATCATTTTTTCTTTTTCATTTAGTCTTTTCATTATTTGTATTATAGTCATACTTTCAGTCCACGATTCATCTGTATTCTTACTATCTTTTACTTGATCCATTATATAAATACTTTCCGCTCCATCATTATATACAGGTTCTTGAAGTGAAATAGGGTCTTGTATTGCGTCAAAACTTAAAGAGACTTCTTCTGTATCAACACCTAACTCTTTTGCTATTATATCTATTGTAGGTTCTTTTCCCTTTTCTTTAGTGTATTTTTCTTTAAATTGCATTGCTTTATATGCTAAATCTCTTACTGACCTGCTAACTCTTATACTATTATTATCTCTTAAATATCTTTTTATTTCTCCTATTATCATTGGTACTCCATATGTTGATAGTTGAATATCTAATGTTGTATCAAAATTATCTATTGCTTTTATTAATCCTACACATCCAACTTGAAATAAATCGTCTGGATTTTCTCCTCTTCCTCTAAATCTTTGTATTACACTTAGCACTAATCTTAAATTTCCTTGTATTAGCCTTTCTCTTGCTTCTTCATCTCCTTTTTTCATTTTTTCAAATAATTCTTTATTTTCTTCTGGTTTTAATAATGGTAATGTTGCTGTATTCATTCCGGCTGATTTCTACCTTATAAAACAAAATAAAAAACCTCCTTTAGCATTAATTTATTTTTATTTTTTACCAAATTTAGTTTTTTATTCTTTTTTATTCAATTCTTCATTATTATATCAAAATTTCTTTTCATTAAATTTGTCATATAATTCAATTAAATACTCACATATTCTATCATTTTTCAAAATAGCATTATCAGCAATTTTCTTACAATAATTGCAACTCAAACAATTTCCTGTACAATTGTTATTTTTAAAGAAATTTATAAATCCATCTAATTTTCTATTATCAATATATATATGTCTTGGATATTTTCTTTCACAACCCAATCCTCTCAACTTACAAATTTCTTCTATTATCTCTCCCTTAGCCATATCTATTGTATTAATTTTTTCTAATTCTTTTTCATCGCTTCCCCAGCCATGTCCTTGAATTAAATCTAATAGATTTCCATCATACTTTCTTTCACTATATGCTTTTACTCTTTTTATAAGTTCATCTGTTGGAAAATCTCTTTCTGTTATTTTAAAATGTTCTACACCAATATCTTCATATTCTTTAACATCTTCTGGTCTAATCCATGGTGATTTTATATATTCTTCTAAATGTTTTAATTCATATTCTTGACAGCTATATAAGCACCAATCTGCATAGCATTCTTTTTCTTTATTCATCTCATTAGAAGCATGAGATAAAGCTGATGTATGTGTATGAATATATGGGCAGTTTTTTAAGCAACTATTTGTCATCAACAATTCTTTTTTTGCTTTTTTCAAGTTTTCAACCATATATTTTAAAGTCTTAAAATCTCTATTAATTTTTACAAAGTCCACACAGATATAATCTGCTCCCATTTCTTCCCAATATCTGGCTTTCTCAAAACTATCAACACATGCAAATGTTGAAATTCTAACTGTAAAGCAATCATAATATTTCTTTATTATTTGTAATAAGAATGGATTTGTTACTGTTAAAGCATTAACTCCTATATCTCTCAAGTAATCTAAGACAATGATATTCTAAATTTATCTTGTTGTATTTTATTTTTAATTTTTCTTCTATTGTATTAGGGTATTTATTAAAAATATGTCCTGCTTTGAATGCTAGAAATCTATCTACCACTTTTACCAACTCCTTTTATTTCTTTGATTTAGTTCTTTAGTTAATTCAATATTATTTTAATTTTTTTCGATTACGTTTTCTTTTAAAAATCTTATATTCTTTATATAATACTTTTTTATTTATAAATCAATATTTTTTCCACATTTTTAGTATAAATATATGGAAAAGCACCCTTAATTAGGGGTGCCTTCTCTGTTCCCAAAGATATTCAAAAAACTCTACTGTTCTTTTACTTGAATCTCTTTGAAGACTTCGTCTTTCAATTGTCTTGCAGGTTTCGTCATCAGCAATATTTTCAACAAATGCCTTTTTCATCAATGCATCCAATACCATTATGCTTAAATCATACTTCTTCGCAAAGTCTCTTTTGGAAATTTCATCACTTCTTTCTGCAAAAGCTTTCGCTAATTCTTTTATTTCTGCGTCAGAATATTGAGAAAATATATACTCATTTCTTTTTCTCCGCAGTTCTGCATATTTCCTTATTGTACTTTCTCCTGCATTCTGGGCATGATATTTTTGGTTAGAAATTGATTTTGCTTCAATCTTATTAACCATATCCTCTGATACCCAGTTTCTGACAACCGCTTCTTCCACTACTCTGTAAAAACATGATTTTGTTATATTTTCTGTTTTCATAAAGTATGAAGAAGAAAAATGGTTGTCTGATTTTGCATATTGATTAGCAATCCTCTTACAGAAGCTTTTGAAATCTTCCTGTGACATATGCTTTTTTAAATATGAATAATTCCGTTTCTCTGCACTCATAATGAACCTCCATTCATTTGAATCTAGATTTATTTTTACCAAAGACTATCTATATTATAACATATTCTTCCATTTTTGTCTATCAACCTGTTTTGCTCATTATTTCTCTTTTCATTTTGTTGATAATCTTTTTTTCTAATCTAGATATATAACTTTGAGAAATGCCGAAGTTCATCTGCAACTTCTTTTTGAGTTTTTTCTTTTCCCGTTTTAAATCCAAACCTCATTTCCATTATATTTTTTTCTCTTTCATTTAGTTTTAAAATTGATGCTCTAAGTAATCTCTTATCTACTTCATCTTCTAAATTCCTTGATGTAATATCTGGGTCTGTACCTAATATATCTGAAAGCAATAATTCATTTCCATCTCCATCTTTATTTAATGGTTCATCAATAGAAACTTCACCTTTTATTTTATTATTTTTTCTCAAGTACATAAGTATTTCATTTTCGATACATCTTGATGCATATGTAGCTAATTTAATATTTTTATCTGAATTAAAAGTATTTACTCCTTTCATTAATCCAATTGTCCCAATAGAAATTAAATCTTCTATGCCTATTCCTGTATTTTCAAATTTTTTAGCAATGTACACAACTAATCTTAAATTTCTTTCGACAAGTATTTGTCTTGTCTTTAAATTATCTTCTTCTGACAACTTTTTAATAAGTTCTTCTTCTTCATTTTGTTCTAATGGTGGAGGAAGTGTTTGACTTCCAGCTATATAAAATATTGGTAAATATTCTATTTCATCATTATCATTTATATACTTTGCACATATAGTTTCTAAATTGTCAATCCCTTTCTTTAACAATTCAATAATATTCATTTTTGCACCTCCATTTTTAGTATAATTCAATCCCAATTAGGGCATTATATTCTCCTCTTTTAGTTAAAGACTTACTATATATTCCTATTATTGCATTATTCTTTACTTCTGCTTGCTCATTTATTACTTCTACTTTTTCTGGTTTTATACCAACTAACATACCATTTTGTTTGCCTAATGATGAAAATGGTATAATTTTCAGTCTTGGAATATACTCATTTTTTACATCTTCTGGTATTTTTTCAAAATCACCTCCTAATATATATTCTGTATTATTCAAAATTTCTTTTGGCATTAAATCATATAATGCATTTTTTTCTACTACTATAACTGGGTTTCCTGTTATTGGCTCTTTTAGCATATTGCCTGTATCTACAATAGCATTTAAAGTTTTTTCTTTTTGGTTTAATTTTATTTTTACTTGACAAATCATATCTTTTTTAGTGATCTTATTTTTAGCAATCTTAAAAGATATAATTAGTATTATTGTTCCTACTATTGCTCCTATAAATATTACTTTTAATACATATGTTCCTACAAACATTCCATTTTTTATTATTATATTTTCTGGTCTTAACACATATATTAAATATGTTGCAACCCCTCCAAAAGTAAATGTAGTTAAGTAAAATAGCACTAGTTGTTTGCACATTTTTTTCATATCTTGTGGATTAAATGCTATTAATACCATAATTATTGATAAAATTATTTTTATAATAGTATTTGAATAAATTTCTAATTTTGATATGTACTGACTTGCTGCATATATAGCTCCTATTAAACTTGCAAAAAAAATTCTCATATAATAAATTTTGTTTTTTGATATTAGCCCTGTTGCATATAGTATTATATAGTTCATTATTAAGTTTTCTATGATTATAATATCCACATAGATTGTCATTTAGCTCACCTACTCATTGGGTATTCTACTATATTTGTATTACAAAGTCTGTCTTTTTTTATTGTAGAAAAAAAGAAATAATCGAACTTAATCGATTATTTCTTCTATATTTTTGTAAGATGTGTCCCTAATAGGACAAAATGTCCCAAAAAGAACCGTCCCCAATGGGACATTCTACATATTTTTATTTCTATTTTTTCTTAAAAATGGTGGAATATCTAAATCATTTTGTGATGAAGCTATTTCAGAATTTGATGGTATAGAATTTATTTTCTTTTCCCATGTTTTTGATACTATATTGTCAACACCAATGTTTGATATGTTATTTTCTGGTTTTTCGAATCCTGTTGCTATAACTGTTATTTGAATTTCATCTTGCATTGTTGGGTCTGTTACTGTACCAAATATAATATTTGCTTCAGGATCTACACTTCTTTGTACTAATTCTGCTGCTGTATTTACTTCGTGTAATCCTAGGTCTTCTCCACCTGTAATGTTTATAATTACTCCTCTTGCTCCTTCTATTGATGTTTCTAATAATGGACTTTGTATAGCTTCTTTTGCTGCATCTTCTGCTCTATTTTCTCCTGATGCTCTACCTACCCCCATGTGTGCCATACCTGTATTTAACATTATTGTTTTAACATCTGCAAAGTCTAAGTTTACTAATCCTGGTACTGCGATTAAGTCTGATATACCTTGTACACCTTGTCTTAATACGTCATCTGCCATTTTAAACGCTTCTATTATAGATGTTTTTCTGTCTATTATTTGAAGTAATTTGTCGTTTGGTATTACTACTAATGTATCTACTTTTCCTTTTAGGCTTTCAATTCCTCTTTCAGCTTGTGAAAGTCTTTTCTTTCCTTCAAATGTAAATGGTTTTGTAACAACGCCTATTGTTAATATTCCCATTTCTTTTGCTATTGAAGCAACTATTGGCGCAGCTCCTGTCCCTGTTCCTCCACCCATTCCAGCTGTAACAAATACCATATCTGCTCCTCTTAATATTTCAGCAACTTCTGCTTTACTTTCTTCTGCTGATTGTGCTCCAATGTCAGGATTTGCTCCTGCTCCTAATCCTCTTGTTATTTTTTCTCCTATTTGAATTTTTGTGCTTGCTCTTGATTGTTGTAATGCTTGTCTATCTGTATTTACTGATATGAAGTCTACTCCTTTTATTCCTGTTTCTATCATTCTATTTACAGCATTGTTTCCTGCTCCTCCAACACCAATTACTTTTATTGTTGCTGTTCCATCCATCATTGTTATGTTATCATCATATTCCATCATTTTGTTTTCCTCCCCAAAATTTTATATCCTATTATTATATATGTAATATTTACAATTTCGCTTTGCTCAATTGCAATTATATGTAATCAGCATAGCTTATTGCTAACTGAAAATTAAAAACTAATTTAGCTATAAAAGAATTCTTTTATTCTTTCCAAAATGCTTTTTAATATATTTTCATTTGATTTTGTGTCTATACTACTTGATACTGTCTTTGTAAATGGTCTTGAAGCTATATATCTAACTAACCCATAACTTGTTCTATATGTTGGTTTTGTTGTTCCTATTAATCTTCCTGTTGATATTTTTACAGGTATATTTAAGTTTATTTTTCCTGCTACATCACTTTTGCTTATATTTGTTATTCCTTGTCCTGTTAGAATAACATTATTTATTCTTGATTTTATTCCTTGGTTGCTTAAGTCTTTATTTATTATTAAAAACATTTCTTCTATTCTTGCTTCAATTATTTCAATTAATTCGGAACTTTTTATTATTTTATTTTTATTATTGTCTTTACATGTGTTTAAGATAATATCATTATCATTATCTATAAATGATTTTAGTGCTAGTCCATATTGTCTTTTCAATTTGTCCGCTTCTTCTTGGGTTATATTTAATACTACCGCAATATCATTTGTGATATTTTCTCCTCCTAATGGTATTGAATTAGTATATATAAATGTTGATCCTTCAAATACTCCTATGTCTGTATTTTCTGCTCCAATATCTATAATTGCTATATTATCATATAATTCATTTTTGTCAAGAATTAGATTTCTTTCTGCTAGTGTTGTTGGAACTATTCCATCTATTTCTAATCCTGCTTTTTTAAATATATTGTTTAATTGTCTTACATAATCTTTATCCGCTAAAATTATTTGTGCGTTTAATGTAAATGTTGAACTTAAACTTCCTACTGGGTCTACTACTACTGTCCCATTATCTAATACTACTTTATCAGGAACTATATCTATTAACGTTTTTCCTTCTGGTACTTCTATATCTTTCACTTGCATTATTGCACTTTGAACATCTCTTATTGAAATTCCTGAATATTTGTCTTTTGCTTCTTTTGTTATACTATTTTGAACAATTGTAACATATTTACCTGGTATTGTTACATATGCTGAATTTATTTTTAAGTTTGTTTCATCTTCAGCATCTTTTATTGTTTTGGCTAAGCTTAAACTTATTTCTTCTTCATTTATTATTTTGCCTTTTTTCAATCCGTTGCATTTATATGATGTATTACATATAGTTTCTATTTGTTCGAAATTGTTAACTTCTCCTACAACCGTTGCTACTTTTGTTGTTCCTATGTCTATTCCAACTATAATATCACCTATTGCCAAGTTAATTCCCCCACTCTTACGATACTAAATTTCTAGTTGTATTTATATTACATTTTTTTTTAATTGTCAATAGAATTTGTTATATTTTTGTAATATTTTTGTAACCATTTTGTAATATTTTTTTTAAAAGCATTGATACATCAAGTTTCTATTTTTTGCTTTCTTTTTTGTCTGTTATTTTATTAGTCCATTTTTCAACATAATATCTTCTTATTATACCTAAATTTGAGAACATTCTTCCTACAAATACGACTATTGCTGCTAAATAAATATCTACATTTAGTTTTTCTCCTAATACTGTTAATAATATTGCAAGTACTGCGTTTCCAAAGAATCCAGATATAAATGTTTTCATATCAAATCTTTTATTTATTACTGATGCTATTCCTCCAAATACTGAATCTAAAGCTGCTACTATAGCTATTGCCAAATAACTTGAATATGTATATGATATCATTGGAGCATTTAATCCAACAATTGCTCCTAATATACATGCTATTATCATTATTAAAATAACCATTTTTATTCTCTCTCCTTCTTTAATCATAATTTTATAAAATATTTCAGACGTTAATATATTAATATTTTCAAGTTCAAGACCCAATGGTAGACCCTAGATATGTTTTGAACAAAAAATATTAATATATTAACATGTGAGTATATTTAATTATTGCATATATTTATATGAAATATCCTTATTATACTTATGAATAATAATTTTATTTTTCTTTTCTATTTTAACATCTATTCCGATCTTTTCTTAATATTTCTACATATCCACTATTTCCTAATAATGTACTTTCCAAATTAGTAGGATTTCCTATTGCTCTTATTCTATATGGATTCATTATTCTTTGCTCATCAACTTTTATCATAGTTCCACCTATATCTGTAATATCTGACATGTTTATTATTCTTTCTTCATTTATTGATATTGCTTCTGCTCCTGCTAATTTTAAATATTCTACGATTATTAGTAAATCTTCTGATGAAATTCCACTTACTCCTTCTACATCTTTTAATATAATTTCTATTCCTTCTCCTTGTACATCAGTCTTTCCTAAATACATATTTGTTAGTTCTAATTCTTTTTCAACTATTTTTGAAGCTTCTTCTGTTGATTCTTGTTTTTCTCTATATTCATTGAGTTTCATAATCTTTTCTTGATATTGTTCTCCTGCTTCTTTATACATTTCTTTCCAATTAGCTAATTCTGCTCTTAATTCATCTTCTCTCATAGTTTCTATTAATGTTATATCTGTTTGATTTACAATTTTGAATTGCATACACATAACAAGAGCTAGAGCAAAACATGATATTGCAATTGTTATAACTACTGTTATTTTACCTTTTTTCATTCATTAACTCCTTCTTTTTTATTTAAAAAATTAATTTCATAATGTTGATATTTAATTCTAATCTACATTACTCAAATATTTAAAATTCAATACTCCAGAATACTTAGGAATTGTTATATTATTATCTTTTTTTAGCTCTGCTATTAAACCTTTTTCTTTTAAGTTATTTATACATCCCCCTGGTCTTTCTAAATTTGCCAATGCCTCTGGTGAACCTATTGCTTTAATTTCAAATGGTGAGCCTATTTTTGTTCCATTTATACTTATTGTATTTCCTCCACATATTATTGATGTTGTTGAAATAATTCTTTGGTCATTTATAGCTATTGCTTCTGCTCCTGCATTTTTTAATTCATTTATAACTTTTAATAAATCCATATCATGTACTAATAAATTGTTTAAGTTCATTTCTGCATTAGGATCTATTTTACTATCCTCTACTTTTATAATAACTCCTGGTCCTTTTACTTCTGATAATCCAATCATTTTATTTCCGTCTGTTATTTGATTTTTAGCATATTCTAATTCTGAATTATTTTCTGTTGCTTTTTCTATTTCTTTTTGTAATTCACTATCTATTTTTTCTGTTTGCTCTATAAGAGCATCATATCTTTCTTTATATTTCAATACTTGTGCTCTCAAATTATTTACTTCGTAATTTGTACTAACTGGTGAATTATATTTGTTTACAGTTCTAATTTGAATACAAATTCCTATTGTTAATGCAAAACACATAATTCCTAGTACTATACTAACATTTTTTTTATTAATCATAAAAATCATTCCTTCTTATACATTTTCTTTAAATCTAGCTCTATATTTATTTGTCGAATCTTTGTCTATATATATTTTTCCTTCTTTTCCTTTATTCTCTTCTAAAATTGTTGGTATATATAGCATTTTGTTACTTAGATTACTTTCATCCCCTAAATACACTGTCTTCTTTTCTTCTTCCATATGTATAACATAATTATTTTTGTCTGATATGTCTATTTTTGATATTTTTGTATCCAACTCATAATTTTCGCAAATATTCATAATTTGTATTACAATTTCTAATCTTGATAAATCTTGTTCATTTAATCTATTACCTTCTACTATTTTTTCTTCTTCAGTAGATATGCCTTGTACTATTGGTAATTCAAGTTTTTGCTCTGATATTTCTAATATATACCCTTGGTTATTTATATAGGCATAACCATTTAAAAATTCTATATTATAATTTTTTTGCCTTTCTTTTACAGTAATTTCTATTTTATCTGGAAATTTCCTTTTTATATTTACAATTTCTATATATGGATTTGTTTTTATTTCTTCTTCTACTTTTTTACTACTATATTTAAATATGTTTTGTCCTATTTTTAACTGTGACAAACTTACTATTGTGTCAGATGAAATTTGTTCGTTTTTTACTACATTTATCTCTTTTATATTAAATATTGGTGAAACTAACGCAAAAACTATTCCCCCTATTGTTATCATTAATAAGGTTATCAATTTAATAATTCTTTTTATTTTTTTCTTTTTTCTTAATACTTGGGCTTGTTTTTTTGTCATTCTTTTTTGCTGTTCTTCGTTGTTTTTTTGATTATTTTTATTTGTCATTCCTATAACTATTTCTGTATCAAAATCAAACTTGTCCTTTTGCTCTATTTTTCTTTGTTCTATTCTTTTATTTCTCTCTTTTATTTTGTTTTTTCTTTCTTTTTCTTCATCTATATTGTCATAAAAATTATATAGATTATCAAATTGATTTTTTTGTTCTTTTGTCAAATTATTCACCTCCGAATTTTCTGTTATTCATTCTATCAAAAAAATATCTATATTTCCATACTTTTTTGAAAATTATAAAAAAATGTATTAATAATTGTTACTATTCTACATTTATTTTTAATATCTAAAAACGCCACTGTTTAGTGGCGTTACTAATAATTCACTATATATCTTTAAAATATTCTTTAAGTGTTAATTCATCACTATAATTGTCAAATACTTCTTCTTTACTTGCTAATATAAGTACTTCATCAGTAGTTCCATTTTTTTGTGTATAGTCTTGCATAAACTGATGGTTGTTCACTTTGGGTATTTTGAAAATTATTTATATAATCTTCATATTCTCCTAATATTGAATTTTCTCTTCTTTCTGCTTCCTCATAACTTTTTTGCATCTCCTGCTTTTTGAAATAGTCCTTTTCCTGTTAAAGCTAATATGGATATTCCTGCTAATATCAATAAAAGTATGATTGTAATAATTTTTCACTTTTATTATATATTTTTTAATTTTCAAAAAGAACAAAAGTGGCATGATTGAAATTTTTTGACCTTTTAGATTATTTACATGCCCCGTCTTTGTTC
>CAOKJC010000062.1 GCA_948468685.1 uncultured Clostridium sp.
ATAAAATCATTTCGTGATTTTCGAAAGAAATTTCCTACAAAAAATTTATGCTATCCAAAAATCAAAAAGAACTTGAGAAAAAATAAAATATATGATATAAATTAAATATCAAAAAATATCGGAACGAGGAAAATAAATTGGAAGAAATAGATAGATATATAAATAAAATAATAAAAGGAGATTGTATAGAAAATTTAAAAAAAATACCAGATGAAAGCATAGATTTAATATTTGCTGATCCACCATATTTTATGCAAACAGAAGGAGAATTATTAAGAACAGATTGTACTAAATTTCAAGGAGTAGAAGATGAATGGGATAAATTTGAGAATTACAAACAATATGACGAATTTTGTACACAATGGATTAAAGAATGTAAAAGAGTTATGAAAAAGAATGCAAGTATATGGGTCATTGGATCATTTCAAAATATATATAGATTAGGATATATAATGCAAAATATGGGATTTTGGATACTTAATGATATTATATGGGCAAAGAATAATCCTATACCAAATTTTTCTGGAACAAGATTTCAAAATGCTCACGAGACAATGATTTGGTGCACAAAAAACAGTAGAGCAAAATATACATTTAACTATAAAACGATGAAATATTTAAACAATAACAAACAAGAAAGAAGTATATGGAATATTGCATTATGTACAGGGAGTGAAAGACTAAAAGGTAAAGATGGGAAAAAAATTCATTCAACTCAAAAACCTGAAAAATTATTATATAATATAATTGTATCTTCATCAAAACCAGGAGACATAGTATTAGATCCATTTTTTGGTACAGGAACTACTGGAGCTATAGCTAAAATGACAGGAAGAAATTATATAGGGTTAGAAAGAGAAGAAGAATATATTAATGCAGCTCAAGAAAGAATAAATAAAATAGAAGTAATACATGATGATGTGACTGATTTAAATCTAGAAGTAAAACCACCAAAAGTTCCAATGAACAAATTGATAGAATTTAATTATTTAAAACCAGGACAAGAAATTTATAACAAATCAAGACAAAAAATTGGAATAATTGAGAGTAATGGATATATAAATGATGGAGAAGATACATTATCAATTCATAAAATGTCTGCGAAGTATCTAGGATTAACAAACAATAATGGGTGGGATTATTTTTGGGTTGAAAGTAATAATAGATTTATTGAATTAGATGCATTAAGATATGAATTTCAAAATAATGAAAATATACTATAGATAGTAAAATAGCATACTATTTATAGTATATTTTTTAAATATAATTAATACATAAATACAAAAAATAACTATATTTCCAGAATATAGTTGCACATTTTAGAAATGTATGATAAAATATAACTGAGGTGAAAATTATGTCAAGTTCGAAAAAAGAAAGATTTATAAAAATAGCAGAAAATAGAACAAATACCATAATAAATACTTTAAGGCTACTTGGAAACTGTTCAAATAAAAATAATTATGAATATACAGAAGAACAAGTAAAGCAAATTTTCAATGCAATTGATGCAGAACTAAAAACAACAAAAATGAAATTTGAAAGAAAAGAAACAAAATTTAAATTGAAAGGATAATATATATGAAAAAATGGTTTTTTCCAAGTGTAGAAAATATTGGAATAAAAGGATTTAATGATATAGGAGAAGAATTTAAAGACAATCCTATGTTTCATTTAGCAAAAGAAATATGTCAAAATTCCTTAGATACTAAGGTATCTTCGGATTATAAAGAAACAAATGAACCTATAAAAGTGGAATTTAAAGAATTTTTTATAAATCCAAATAAAATTCCTGGAAATGAAAATGGAGAACTAAGGCAAATATTTGAAGAGGAATTCAAATTTAACAGTGAATATTATAAAAAAGATCGCACAGTACCAGACTTTTATAAAAATGCAGTAAATTTATTTTATAATTATAATATACCATGTTTAAGAATTAGTGATTTTAGTACTACTGGATTAACAGGATCAGACAAAACTACACATTCACCATGGATAGACTTAACTAAAAATGCAGGCGTCTCTGATAAAGATGAAGGAGCAGGAGGTAGTAAAGGAAAAGGAAAATTTGCATCATTTATATGTTCTAACTTTTATACTATTTTTTATAGTACTATGGCTAATGATGGACTAAAAGCTTCGTGTGGAATTTCTCGTATCACAGGATATAAAAAACAAGATAATTCAATAACTATAGGAGAAGGATACTATGAAAATGATTTTAAAACAATAAGAGAATGCCTAGATTTAGATCCAGACTTTAAAAGAGAGATTTATGGAACAGATATATATATCATAGGATTTAAAAATGGAATTGAAGAATGGAAAGAAAAAATGGTTGCTTCAATAATAGATAATTTTTTTGTTGCAATAGTAAGAGGAAATCTAGTAGTAAACATTGGTAACAATTATGAAGTATCTAATGAAACTATTGAAGAATATATAAAAGATGAAAAAATAAAAAAATATTTGTTACCAGATACAAAATGCTATTATGACATTATGGTATCATATAATGAAACTAAAAAAGAAACATATAGCATGTTTGAAAATAATGATATAACTTTGGTATTAAAAAAAGATAATGAAGATATAGGAGAGATTAATAAAGTTGCAGCAGTCAGACTTACTGGAATGAAAATATTAGACTTAAAGAATTTACCACATTTAGGATTATATCATGGAATATTATTTATGGAAGGGATAAAAGTTAATGATTATTTTAGAAAATTAGAAAATGCAACACATAGCAATTGGTCAGCTGATAGAGTTCAGAATTCGGCAGATGCAGAAAGAAAAATAAAGCAACTTAAAGACTTCGTGAGAAATACAATAAAAAAATTAATGGCAGGAACAGTATTAGATGAAATTAGTGCAACAGGAGTAGGAGAGACATTGCCAGATGAAGAAGAATTTATAAATGAGAATAATGATAAAAATCAAAAAGAAAGTATTAATAATGAAACTATAAAAACAATAACTATCAATGAAAAAGAGCCTAAAAAAATTGATAATAATAGAATGGAAAAAACTGATGAAGAAGTAGAAATAGAATTAGAAATTGATAAAGAAGGAAAAATAGTTAAAGTAGATCCAATACCAAATGCAGTACCACCAGAACCAACTCCACTACATCCAAATCCTATCTCGCCAATAGAAAATAATTATAGTGAAATAAATAAAAGACTTTTAACCAGTAAACTTAGATTAATTAGTAATGACAAAACATACAAATTAATTTTTTCACTAAATGAAGATAACCCAATTATAAAAATTACATTTGAAATATATGGAGAAAGTGGAACAGAAAAAATAGCATTAAAGAAAGTAAAATGTCATTGTAATAGAAATATGTTTGGAAAAGTTTCAATAGAAAATGAAGATAATTATGTGATAATAAAAGATATTCAAAAAGATAATTTATATACTATAGATTTTGAAGTAAATAGTGAAGAAAAATGGGCTATGGAGGTGAAAGTATATGGCATCAATGAATAATACACTTTTTACATATCCTGTACTTAGTAATTTTAGTGACGATTTTATAAATGTAAAATTTGTTGCAGGGACTACAGGAGAATTGAATAAAACAGCAAGAAAATCAATTATAAAGACATATATTGAAGTTGACGACAAATATATTAATCAACTTATTGATTCTGGACAAGCCGAAATAATCATGAAAGTTTATTGTTCTACAACAAAATTTAGAAAAATATATGTATTAAATATAGGAAATGATCAGATAGAAATTAACAATAGAGATATAAATAAAAATGTAGAAATAAATACATTTATTATTGCGAAGAAAAATATAGATAAATATTATAGTGAAAACTTTAACAAAGATTATAAAGATACAAAATTTTATATAGAGAAGGGTTCTATATTAGCAATAGGAAAAGAAGAAAATATTTTTTTTGAAAAAGATACAGATGACTTAACTAAAATACAAAGTATTATAAAAATTAGAGATATAAAGAAAGAAAATGAACCTATGACAGTAGATTTTGATGATAAAAACATAAAAATAAATTTATCTACTTCTGAATATGAAAAATATTGCAGATATTCCGAATACTGCATACCAATTGTTAACTCTATGATTATAGTACCAGCTTTAATGCATGTTCTAAATCAACTAATTGATGAAAATACAGATATTTCAGAATATAAAGATACAAAATGGTATAGAGTTTTATCTAAGAAAATTGCTGAAGCAACAGGAAAGGAATTTAAATTAGAATATATTAAAAGTCATGGGGCATTTGAGATTGTACAAAGATTATTTGACTATCCATTAAAAGAAGCAATGGATGAAATTGATAGAAAATATGGAGGGCAAATTTAGATGATAATAAAATACTTAAAAGAAGATAGTATTGAACTATTAAAAAAATATGATTTAGAGTCAAATGCTAGATTATATAATGGGGATAATTCTTGGTTAATTACAAAATACATAAACAAAGGAACAGAACTTTTTGGTAAATATGAAGCTAAACAATTTTCCGAATTTACTTTAAAAGTAGAAAATGGAATTGCAGATGATTATGAAAATATGAAAATAATATATGAAAGTTTAAAAGAGTTGACAGATTCTCAAGCAAGTGATGAAAGAGTTTGGGCAGGATTGGCACATAATTATTGTTGGGAGTATATGCAAAAAAGATGGCCTATGCCAGAAAAAAAGGAAAATAGAAATTCACACATATTAAATAATTATTTCTTTTGGAATAGCACCAAAGCAGTATTTTTAAATGGTATTTCTAGATTATGGTGGTATGCTAGATATACATATGATAATAGACTTGATAATCCTTATGAATTAACAAAATATATATGTGATAATGATATTAATGGAAAGATATTCCCTCTTTTGGCGTGTAAATTTGCATCTGATCCAGAAGTGTTTAAAAAAATTATATACTCAATAAAAAAATTTGAAGAAGAAAATAATATTACTTTATCTAGAGAACAGTTTAATGAATTGAAAAAATATCTAAATAGATTAAGTGGGAAAATTGTATTAGATATTCTTTCATATAATGAACTAAATAATAAAATTGTAAATAAATTATCAGAGATAAAAAAATGAAAGAAGGGGAAACAAAATGCAATACAAAAGTATTAAAGAACAAAACGAAAAAATCATAACAATAATAAAACAAAATAAAGACTTAATATCAATTTTGGACTATATAGCATCTTTAAATTTACAAAATTATTATATTGCAGCAGGATCTATTTTTCAAACAATATGGAATTATTATGATAAAAAGCCACTAAATCATAATATAAAAGATATAGATATTATTTATTATGATGCCAATAATTTATCAAAAGAAGATGAAGAAAAATTAGAATACAAGATAAGTCAATATTTTCAAAATATGAATTACAAATTTGATGTTCACAATGAAGCAAGAATGCATTTATGGAAAAAAGAAAAGAATAACAAAAATATTAAACAATACAAAAATTCAGAAGATGCAATTAGTCAATGGATTGCCACAGTTCATGCGATAGGAATAACAAAGAAGAATGATGACATTGAAATATATGCGCCATATGGATTAAGTGACATATTTAGCAGAACGATTAGACCTATTAAACATAAAGGGAATTCTAAAGAATTATATGATAACAAAGTAGCAGTATGGAAAGAAAGATTCGAAAATCTTAATATAATTGAATGGTAAAAAATATATAAAGATTACAAAATTAATATTTAGGAGGAAAAATGAAAAACATATATATAGAATATCCAAGATGTACAACATGTAAAAAAGCAAAAAAATGGTTAGAAGAAAATAAAATAGAATTTGAAGAAAGAAACATAGTAACAGAAACGCCAACAACAGAAGAACTAACAGAATGGATTAAAAGAAGCGGACAAGAAATAAAAAAATGGTTCAACACAAGTGGATTAAAATATAAAGAATTAAACTTAAAAGAAAAATTACTAACTATGACAGATAAAGAAAAAATAGAACTATTATCAAGTGATGGAATGCTAATAAAAAGACCATTACTAATAACAGACAAAGAAATTCTAATTGGATTTAAGGAAGAATTATGGAAAAATATATAAATATATATAACATGTTATAAAAAAGGAGTAAAAAATGTCAGTGAATTCAAAGACCTAGAAAAAGCAAAATTAATAATAGATGAAACATATTGTGGAGGAACAGAACCAAATATGTCATCAGAAGTACTAAACAAACTAATGTTATGTTCAAATTCAGGAGGATTTAGACAAGTAAAAAATAAAGAAGGAAAATATACATACTGTATATTATATACAACAGGAGAAGATGTTGACTGGAAAGACTATTTAGATGTAGAATTAGGAAGATTTATTTATTATGGAGACAATAAAAAAGAAGGGCATAGCATACATAATACTAGTAGAAAAGGCAATGAAATATTGAAAGATTGCTTTGAAAAGCTAGAAAATAATGATAGAACAAACATAATTCCATTTTTCATATTTCAAAAAGTAAAAGGAAGAGATGTTAGATTTTTAGGACTAGCAATTCCAGGAGATGATAGATTAACAAAAGAAGAACAATTAGTTTCTATATGGAGTCAAAAAGATGGAAAAAGATATCAAAACTATAAAGCAGTATTTTCTATATTAGATGTTTCAACAATAGATAGACAATGGCTTATCGATTTAAAAAATAACGTAAAAGATAGCGAATATGCTCCAGATAATTGGAAAAAATGGATAAAAAATGGTACATGTAAACATCTAGTTACAAACAAAGTTGTACAATACAGAAAAAAAGAGCAGCAAATTCCAAATAAAAAAGAGGAATTAGATATGATAAAAGAAATATATAATTATTTTGATGATGCATATAAATTTGAAAAATGTGCAGCTCATATAGCACAATTAATGGATAAAAATATTGTATCTTATGATATGACACGTACAAGAAGAGATGGAGGAAGAGATGCAATAGGAAAATACAGAATTGGAATAGATAAAAGCAATATTCAAGTAGAATTTGCATTAGAAGCAAAAAGATATGATATCAATAATTCTGTGGGAGTCAAAGAGACATCTAGATTAATTTCTAGATTAAAACATAGAGAATTTGGAATATTAGTTACAACATCTTATGTTGATATGCAAACATATAAAGAAATTGTAGAAGATGGACATCCAATAATAATTATATCAGCTATTGACATTGTAGATATATTAAAAAAATCTGGTATAAAAAATTCAAAAGATGTAAAAATATGGTTAGAAAACAACTTTAAAAAATAATTATAAAAAAGATAAGAAAAGAGAAAAAATGAAAAACAAAGTATATGAATATTTATTAGAAATTCCAAAAGGAAAAGTAGTAACATATAAGCAAATAGCGGAACACTTAGGAAACTCAAAACTATCAAGAGTAGTGGGAAATATACTACACAACAATCCAGACGAAAACAAATATCCATGCTATAAAGTAGTAAACAGCAAAGGAAAATTATCAAAAAACTTTGCATTTGGAGGAATAGAAAAACAAAAAGAGAAGTTAGAAGTAGAAGGAATAAAAGTGACAGATTATAGTGTAGACTTAGAAAAATATCAATATAAAAAATAGAAAAAAAGAGGAAAATTATGATAGAAGTAGTAGCAGGAGTAATATATAAAGAAAACAAATTTTTAATAGCACAAAGAAACCTAAAAAAATCGCAAGGAGGACTATGGGAATTTCCAGGGGGAAAAGTAGAAAAAGGCGAAACATATGAGGAAGCACTAAAAAGAGAAATAAAAGAAGAATTCAATGCAGACATAGAAGTTAAAGAATATATAGGACAAAATATACATCATTATCCAGAAAAAGATATAAAATTAATTTTCTACAAAGCTAAATTAATAAGTGAAAAAATTAAACTGATAGAACACGAAGATTATAGATGGATAACAAAAGAAGAAAAAGAAAGCTTTGAATTTGCAGGAGCAGATAGAATAGTATTTGATATGATTTAAAAAGTTATAGTTCGATAATATACAATAAAAAACACTTTAATAAAAAAATAAGAAGTGATATAATGAACAATGAAGAAGCAAAAAGAAGGGAATTAGAGAAAATGAAAATAGCAATAATATCAGATATACATGGGAACTTAGAAGCGCTAAAAGCAACACTAAACGATATAGAAAAAAGAAAAGTAGATAAAATAATATGTCTAGGAGATACAATATCAAAAGGAATACATCAAAAAGAATGCTTAGAAATTGTAAAAAACAAATGTGATATTGTAATAAGAGGAAACTGTGACAGACATTTTGCAAAAGAACATGAAGATATAGACAAACTACCAGAAATAGAAAAACAAAGAGTAATATGGAATCAATCTATACTAAGTAAAGAAGATAGAGAATATTTAATAAATTTACCATTTTCTTATGAATTTTATATGAGTGGAAGCTTAGTTAGACTATTTCATGCGACTCCAGAAGTAGACAATAAAGCAATTGTAAATGAAGATAGTATAGAAACAAAGATAAAAATGTTTTATCCAAGTGATAATACAATGTCACAAAATATAGCAGATGTTATAATATATGGGCACATACATCATCCATATATGGACAAATTATATAATAAGACATTAATAAATGTAGGAAGTGTTGGAAATTCATTTGATGTAATAAGAAACCCTAAAAAGGATAGTAATGTGTTAGAAACAACAAAAAGTAATTATTTAATAATAGAAGGTGAATATGGAAGTAAAGAATATACATCAGAAATTGCTTTCCAATTTATTAAAGTACCATATGATATAGATAAAGAGCTAGAAGATGAAAATAATAATATAGAACAAGAAAATTATAGATTTGAATTAAAAGAAGGAAAATATAGAAATATGCAAAAAATATATGATAACTTCAAAAGATTAGGAATAGATGTAGAGAATATATAAAATACACATAGATTTATACATAACTTAATGAAAATCTAAATATAGAATGTAAGGAGAAATATTATGAAAGTATTAGTAATATCAGATATACACGGTTCAGGGTACTATGCTGAACAAATTAAAGAGATAAATGAAAGAGAAAAACCAGAAAAAGTAATACTATTAGGAGATTTATACTATCACGGACCAAGAAATGACTTGACTCAAGAATACAATCCAATGAAAGTAGCAGAAGTCTTAAATTCACTAAAAGATAAATTGTTAGTAGTAAAAGGAAATTGCGATGCAGAAGTAGATGAAATGATATCAGAATTTGAATTTCAAGATCATATATTAATAAATATAAATGGAAAAAATATTTACTTTACTCATGGACATAAATATAATATTGAGAAAATACCATATGAAGAATTTGATATATTAATATATGGACATATTCATCAAGGATTTATACAAGAAAAAGAAGGATATATATTTGCAAACCCTGGTTCAATATCTCTTCCAAAATGTAATACAGAGCATAGCTATATAATATTAGATGAAAATAAGATTATATTAAAAAGAGTTAATGGAGAAATATTACAAGAATTTAGTTTTTAAAGATTAATATACATATTTAATATATCGCAAATAGTGAGACTTGTTATTTTTACAAGTCTCACTATTTGTATAATAAATTACTAATTTGTATAATATTTTCCTTGCCATAAATCCTGTTCTCTCAATATTCTATCAAAACCATTCAAAATCCATTTCTTATGCAAATTCCATTCAGGAACGATTAATAAATCCTTTGGAGCATCACCAGAAATCCTGTGAATAACCACGTCAGGAGAAATATGAGTAATAATATAAGTCAAAGCAGCTAAATAATATTCTAAAGAAATAGGAGTATAAGTGCCATTAAAATACATATTAGCCAAAACAGTATTTTTAACAACATAAGTAGAATGAATTTTTATTCCCTGAATATTATGCATATTTATAAAATTAATAGTATCTTTAACATTATCAAAATTTTCATTAGGAAGTCCAACCATAATATGTGCAACAACATCAATATTATATTTATTTAACAAACTGACAGCTTCAGTAAATTGCTTATTAGTATAACCTCTATTTATTAAATTACCAATATCTTCACTAGAAGTTTGCAAACCTAACTCAACACAAACATAATACCTATCAGTGTATGATTTTAATAATTTAACAATATCTTCATTTATACAATCAGGACGTGTTGCTATCTCTAAACCAACTATTCTATTATCAATTAATGCAGCATCATATTTTGATTTTAAATTTTCTATAGTATCATAAGTATTTGTAAAATTTTGAAAATAAGCAATAAATTTATTAGCACGTTCACTTCTATAACTTGAAAAATATTGGGTTATTTGTTTACTAATACTTTCATTATAATTGATTAATTCTCCAGAACCTTTTTCGCTACAAAAAATGCAACCACCAGTTGAAATAGTTCCATCTCTATTAGGACAAGTAAAACCACCATCAATACAGATTTTTAAAGTTCTTTCACCAAATTTTTCTTTTAAATATTTGTTTAAATGTTTATATCTTTCTTCATTTTCCATAATGAAATTAGTATAGCAAAATTTATTATAAAAATCAAATTTGTAATAATATTAATATTGATGTATACTATATTAGTATTACTGTTAAGTAAGTTATGATAAAATATTGCAAAAATATTTATATATCAACAATTTCGAATAAGTTAAATAAATTTTTACTTAACAGCAATAAAAGAATGAAAGGAAAGTTATAAGATGGAAAAATGTAAAATAAAAAATTTATACAATTTAGAAGAAACAATAGCATCAAAAA
>CAOKJC010000063.1 GCA_948468685.1 uncultured Clostridium sp.
CTGTTAAAGTTGATATTGATATCCCTGCTAATATCAATAAAATTATTATTGTTATTACAAGTGCTATTAATGTTATACCTTTACTTTGTTTTTTCATTTGAATCTCTCCCTTAAATCTTTTTAGTTAATTATATATTCTTTTTATAAAATAAAACCTTTTTTACACTTAATCCGTGTAAAATTTAATACATGATTTATCAATATTTTATAATTTGTTTGGTGATACAGAGCTATGAATTTACGAATTAGAGATTTAAGAGAAGATAAAGATTTAACACAAAGTGAACTTGCAAAGCTATTAGGATGTACACAACAAACTTATTCAAGATATGAATCTGGTGAAATTACAATTGATATATATAATTTAATAAAATAAGCAAAATTCTATAATACTTCTTGTCATTACTTATTAGGTTTAACAGATATTTCTAAACCATATAAAAAATGACAGTCCTCTCAGACTGCCATATACTTTTTAAGTCCCTACTTTGGTAATGATATTCCTTTTTATTTACTATTTTAAAGGTTTTTTACCGCAAAACTCAACTATTCTTTTAACTAATTCATTTTTATCTTCTATCTTATTTATCTCATTTCTAAACTCACTTGAATTTGGCATATTTTTAGTATACCAAGAAATATGTTTCCTCATTTCTCTAATTGCTGTTATTTCCTCTTTTTCTTGCAATTCCAATTCAATATGTTTCCTTATTACTCTTAATTTTTCCTGTGGCGTTACTTCTTGCAATTTTTTACCAGTTTCTAAGAAATATTTTATTCGTTCAAAAATCCATGGATTTCCAAAAGTTCCTCTTCCTATCATAATTCCATCTACACCAGTATATTCAAACATTCTTAAAGCTGATTCTTCATCTACTATATCACCATTTCCAATTACAGGAATATTAACACTTTCTTTTACTTTTTTTATTATATCTAAATCTGCTTTCCCTGAATACATTTCTGTTCTAG
Source organism: uncultured Clostridium sp. (assembly GCA_948468685.1). Classification (GTDB taxonomy): domain Bacteria; phylum Bacillota; class Clostridia; order TANB77; family CAG-508; genus CAG-269. The sequence continues at coordinate 973 of CAOKJC010000063.1, forward strand.
TTCTACCATGTATTGCAATTGCTGATACTCCTGCCTTTTCTGCCATTTGTGCAAACTCTACTGCTACAATATTATTTAAATCCCAACCTTTTCTTAATTTTAATGTTACTGGTTTTGTAGAATTTTTTACTACTGCTTTTATAACTTTTTCTGCTTTTTCTATGTCTAATAATAATTTGCTTCCATCTCCATTTTTAACTACTTTTGGAGCTGGACATCCCATATTTATATCAACTATATCTGCTAGCTCACTTACATATTTAGCTGCATATACCATCGTTTCTTCGTCACTACCAAATATTTGCATACTTATAGGTCTTTTTTCTCCATCTATATTCATTAACAATTTAGTTTTTGAGTCATCATAAAAAATTGCCTTACTGCTTACCATCTCTGTACATACAAGACCTGGACCAAATTCCTTACATACCTTTCTAAAAGGCAGGTCTGTGACACCTGCCATTGGAGCTAATATTAAATTATTTTCTAATTCTACATTTCCTATTTTCAATTTTTTTAAATACATATTTTCTCCTAAAAGTCCTCTAAAGATGTGTCCCAAATAGGCCAAAATGTCCCAAAAAGAACCGTCCCAAATGGGACATTATTTCACAAATATTGTCTTCTGCCTCTTACTACTAATATTTAACAATATTCCTATTAATATATAACTTGTTATAACTGAACTACCTCCATAACTTACAAACATCAGCGGAACTCCTGTAATTGGTAATAATCCCATTACCATCCCTATATTTTCAGTCATATGAAATAAGAAAATTCCTGCAATTCCAGATGCTATTATTGACCCTGTAATATCTTTTGCTGTTTTTGCTATATATAATGCTTTTGTTACCAAAAACACATATAATACAATAATAGTTCCGTGCAACTATAAACCCCATTTCTTCACTGATTACTGAATATATAAAGTCTGTTGTTTTTGGATATAAATATCCCAATTGTGTTTGATTTCCTTTTAGTAGTCCCATTCCTGTTAACTGTCCAGCTCCTATTGCTAGTTTTGATTGTATAATGTTATATCCGCTTCCACGTGGGTCTGACTCTGGATTTAGAAATATTTCTATTCTTCTTTTCGCATGTTGTGGCAATACAAAATTATATAATATTGGTATTAATATACATACTAATAGAATAGCTCCTATTATATATTTTTTATCTATTCCTGATGTGAATAACATCATAGCAGTCGCTACACAAAATGCCATTGCTGTTCCATAGTCTGGCTGTATTACTATTAACATTAATGGAACTGCTACAACTGCTAATATTATTAATAATCTTGTTGGTTTATTTATATTTTCCATATATTTCTCTTGTATTTTTGATATTGTAAATCCTAAAAATAGTATTACTACAATTTTTGCAAATTCTGATGGTTGTAATGAAAATCCTCCTATATCAAACCAACTTGTTGCTCCATTTATTGGCTCTGTAAATAGTACAGCTATTAATAGTAATATACATATTCCATAAAAAATTGGCGATAGTTTTACCAATAGTTCATAATTTATTAGCATAACTATTACCATAATTGTTATACTTACAACAAGCCATATTATTTGCTTTTTGAATTCGTCATATTCTGCTTCCTGCGTTGCTGAAAATAGTGCAACTAATCCTATTATTGAAAGGAGGATTGCAACTATTAGCAGTCCCCACTCAATATTTTTTAATTCTCTTTTTCTCATTAAATCACTCTTTTTCTTTTTATTTTTCTGATTTAACTTTTTGTTTTTCTTTATTATCTTCTAAATCTTCTATATTATTATTATTTTTCTTCTTTTCTTCTTCATCATCTGAAGTTTTCTCTTCTTTTATTTTTTCCTCTTCCTTTATATTATTGTTTTTGTTTTCTTCTTTATTCTCTGTTTCCTTATTTTCTTCTATTTTATTATCTTCTTTCTTTTCTCTATTAATTTCTTGGTTACTATTTTTTTCTTTTTTGTCATTTTCTACTGTATTATCGTTTTTATTCATTTTTCTTGTATCATTTCTTATATTTAGAATAGGAATATTGGCATATAAAGCTGGTGCTCCATTTGTTCCGTCTTCATTTTCTTTATTTGTCAATCTTACATCAATTTCTTTTTCGTCTATTTCTATATATTTCTTTATTACATCTATTATTTCTTGTTTCATAAGTTCTAAGAAATCAGCTGATACATTTGCTCTATCTTGCATTAAAACTAAGTGCAATCTTTCTTTTGCTGTGTCTCTTGAGCTTTCTTGTGTCTGCTTTTTCTCTCCTTTTTTTCCTATATTCTTAAAGAAATTTGCTATATTTTCAAACATTCTTCCTATCCTCCACTTGCTAATTGTTATTTCTTAAATATTCTTTTTAATCTTGCAAAAAAGCCTTTGTCTTTACCTGGTACTGTTACCTCTATTTTCTCTCCTAATACTCTTTTTGCTATTTCTATATATGCTTTTCCTGATGGTGCTTTTTTGTTTTGTATTACTGGCTCTCCTTTATTTGTTTGTGTTATTATGTATTCATCATCTGGTACAACGCCTATTAAATCTATTGATAATAAATCTACTATGTCATCAACATCCATCATTTCGCCTTTTCTTACCATATTAGGTCTTATTCTATTTATTACTAGTTCTGGATTTTTTATTTCTGATGATTCTAATAATCCTATTATTCTATCAGCATCTCTTATTGCTGAAATTTCTGCTGTTGTTACAACTATTGCACGGTCAGCTCCTGCAATAGCATTTTTAAATCCTTGTTCTATTCCCGCTGGACAATCTATAAGTATATAGTCAAATTCTTCTTTTAATTTGTTTGTTAGTTCTTTCATTTGTTCTTCATTTACTGCACTTTTATCTCTTGTTTGGGCAGCTGGTAGTAGGTATAATTCTTTAAATCTTTTATCTTTTATTAGTGCTTGTCTTAGTTTGCATTTTTCTTCTACAACATCTACTATGTCATATACTATTCTATTTTCTAATCCCATTACAACATCTAAGTTTCTTAACCCTATGTCTGTATCTACTAAGCATACTTTTTTTCCTTCTACTGCTAAACTTGAACCTAGATTTGCTGTTGTTGTTGTTTTTCCTACTCCACCTTTTCCTGATGTTATAACTATTACTTCTCCCATAATTCTCCTCCTTAGGATTTTTTACAGTATATATAATATAACGAAATGTGCAAAAAGTCAATTGTTTTACATAAAAAATCCATTATCCTACATCGTTTTTGCATTTTTATTGACATTAATAACATTGTCTCTATTTATAACATTTTAAAGTCCGCTTCTTTGTTCGCCGACGAAAATTTCGGAGAAATTTTCTGTGGAATGTATTTATATTATAGGAAGTTTGGAGAACTTTCCTATAATATAATTAAAAGTCACAACTATATTTAATTGTGACTTTAAGATGTGTCCCAAATGGGACAAAATGTCCCAAAAAGAAACGTCCCCAATGGGACATTATTCATTTATATATAATGCAATTCTAAAGCCAGCTGTTTCAGCTTTATAATTTATTTCATTTGTTTCTCTATTAATTATATTTTTAACTTCTTCACTCTCTGTTGCTCTAGCATTTCCACCTCTTTGTACTTTTTGTGTAATTCCATAACTTTCCATTGTCCATTCTGATACATTCCCTGCTAAATCATATATATTTTTTGTTTGATATTCTTCATAATTTCCTGACATAACTAATTGTCCATTTGGATTATAGTTTCCTTTAGTACTACTATCTTCTATAACATATTTTATTGCTGTGTCTTTATTAATCCATTTCATAATAGCATCCCATTGTACTCCATAACATAATGTACTAGTTACATTATTCTTATATTCTTTTTCATTTATAAAGTCCTTTGCTAATCCTACTGCTCCTCCTGTTTCTTCTGTAAGATTATCTCCCCATGGAATATAGTTGTATATATATTTATTTTTCTTTACAACTGGTGTATCACTTGTAGTTGAAGAGCTTGTCCTTGCAGTGTTCCCTTCTATTCCAGTTTCATATCTTCCTATATAAAAACCTTTATATGTTTTTACGCTCTTATACATTTTTTGTGCGTCTTGTATACTTTGTGACGTAGTTTCATCTACTTTTCTTCCATTTGATAGTGTTTCATAATATTTTAACTCTGTTGGTTCTGCTGTTGTAAAATCAATTGTGTTGTTCCCAAAATTGTCTCTTTCAAATTCATAAAAGTCATTTACTGGTACCCATACAAATTCATTTCCTATACTATTTCCTTCACTGTCGATTTCATCTGTTATCACTAATCCATTTATTATCTCATTCGTTCCTTCTGCTAAGCTTACTCTAAATCCTTTTGGTATATATGCAGAATCTCCATTTTTATCTACATATTCTGCATTTTTTGTATAAACCTCTGACCATTTATTTTCTGAAACTGGCAGATAAACTACATTATTAGTACTATTTTTAAAGTATCCTTTATAATGATTTACACTTTTTATAAATTCATCTTTCTGTTCTTCAGGCATTTCTATTGTATCTGGTACTTTATCTAAATTTGATATTTGTTTTTCCCATACATATTGTGATGGGTTTGTTATATCTATTTCTTCATTTTTATTGTTTGAAATAACTATACTTTCATTCCCTTGGATATCTTTGTATTTTCCAATATAATAATAACCTTCTGGTATTAATATTCCATCTATATATCTTAAATCTACTGTTGTATTATCTGGCTCTGTATAGTCTGTGTAATAAATTTTTGTTATATCATTTTGTTTTATTCCTATTCCTTGTGCATAGAAGATATTGTGACTATCTTTATTTATTATATATACATCTGTATAATTATTTGCATTTGCTTTATCATTTTTTACATTTTCATATTCTTTTCCATAATTAAGAGTAATACCTTTCATTGCTTCTAAGTCAATAATATAAAAATTTCCTGTATCATTAACATTACTTAGCACATTTGCTTCTTTTAGTTGATTTATATTAGTATATTCTATTTCAGCTGGTATACTTCCATATTCATTATAATATTCAGATACTTTATCTCTTAACAATTCTATATCAGAATATAAATCATTTAATGCTTGTATATGAATAGTATCTTGTGCATTATAAACTAATACATTAACTAATATTAATAACACCATAACTGTTGTTACTAATGCAATCATAGTAATACCTTTTTCTTGCTTAATTCTATTTTCCATCTTTTGAATCTCCTTATTATAATTTAACTCTAACTTAAGTATATCAGTTCTTTATTTTAAGCTGAGAAATAATTATTATTTTTCTTTAGTATTAGTTTACTATTAAATTATTCCATTTTCAAGTACTTTTTTATAAATATATCTTCTTTTTTTATATTTTAAATCTTCTTTCACCATTAAATACAACAAATATATATCAATTAAAAATATCGCAATATTATGAATATATAATATCAATATACTAGATATAGCTATAATTGTTAATACTACTATTTTTGAAATTACATTTATATACTTTTCTGCTCCTCTTTTTCCTAAATTTATATGTAAAATTCCTTTTAAAATTCTTCCTCCATCAAGTGGATATATTGGTAATAAGTTAAATATCATAATTAAAAAATTTGTATAAATAATTGTAATACTTTTTATTATATCTAAATTTAATCTATCTGTTATTAATATTATTATGAAGTTAGTAATTGGTCCAGCCATAGCTACTATTATCTTTTTTATTTCTAACATATTACCTTTTTTTATCTTTTTATTGTATTCTTTTACTGATATTTTAAATGATATAGAAAATCCAAATGGCATTAGTTCTATTTTTTCTGGCTTCATTCCCATTATTAGACCTGCTGTTAAATGTCCTAATTCATGTATAAATGCAAAAAACATAATAAATGCATATAATTCAATTTGTTTCGTAAAATAAAATATTATTAAAAAAATAAATATTTTTAAGTCTATTCTAAATCTCATATTTATTTTAACCTTTCAAATTTTTTATAATTCTAATATTTTTTCTGGATCTATTTTTCTTTCTGAAATTCTAATTTCAAAATGTAAATGTGGACCTGTTGAATTTCCTGTTGAACCTACTTCTGCTATTTCTTGCCCTTGAGTTACAATATCTCCTTGTTTCACATATAAACTGTTGCAATGTGCATAAATAATACTTACTTCTCCTATTTGTATTTTTAAGTGTTTTCCATAATCTCCTTCTTCTGATGCTAATACTACTTCTCCATCTGTTGAAGATATTATTTTTGTCCCTAAATTTGCTGCAATATCTGTACCTGTATGATTTTTAGGAACTGTACTCGTTGTAGGCTCCCTTTGTCCAAATTTTGAACTTATTGTTCCTACTACTGGTTTTATGAATGTTGTGGTTTTCTTTATATTTTCTATGTCTTGCTCTTCTTGTGTTAATTCTTTTGCTGGCTCTGTTGCTTGATTATTTTCTTCAACTGGTATTTCTATATTATCTTGTTCGTTATTTTCTTCATTGTTATTTTCTTGTTCATTATTTGTTACATTTTCTTCATTACTTTTTTCATCACTGTCTTCCTTATTTTCATTAATCTCTCCTACAATATTTTCTTCTGCTCCACCAATTGCCCCATCTTGATTAGTGTTTTTCATCTTTTCTATATATATTTCAATATTTTGTTTTACATTTTCATATATTTGTACAAAATTCATATCATATGATAATATTTCATTTGTTTTTTTTATAAAATCTTCTGAAAATATGTAATTACTATTTTGTATTGTATATACTACTAGATATATTGTTAAACTTATTATTATTTGTATTATCATTTTTCTTAATAATTTTATATCTTTCTTTTCTTCTTCTCTATTTATCCTTACAGTTGTTGTTTTTCTTTGATTTCCTTCTTGCCTTCTAGCATATATTTCTTCTGCTTTTCTTATTCTCTCTTCAACAGATAATGTTCTTTCCATTTTATCGCGTCCCTTCTTTTGTTTCTTTATAAACTATATGTATATAATTTTTATTTTATGAAAAAATTAGAATTTCTTTTTTTGCAACATAGAAAAAAACATTATAATCTCTTAGGACTATAATGTTTTTGTTACTATCAAAATATTATTATTATTGCTTGTATTATGCACATAACTGTTATTGCTATAGAATATTTCTTTAATTTATTATATTTTTCTTTTGCTCCTTTATTAAATATATTCTTTTTATCAGTATTTTCTATATTTGAAATATAATTATTTACTATCATCTCTGCTTCTTTTAATATATATTGTTTATCTTTTTTCTCTCCCTCATTATTTTGTGTTCTTTTCTTTTCTATTTTTTGAAGATTTTTAACTTTCTTATTAGTTTTTAATACTATTATGGCCTCATCTACTATATTTGATGGTAAATTTCTTAATACTACCATATTTTTCATTTTACTTGTTTCCATTTGTACCTCCTTGAATTATATGTATTTTTTATATTTTTTCCATATTTTTCAAAGTTATACAAAAAAACTCCCTCTATACAAAATAATGTACGAGGGAGTATAGAATTACTTGTTAATAGCTTTATTTTTTATTGTTTATTACTGGTTAATCAAGATATTATACAATGGTGAATTCTCATCAATAGTGATTGTTCCACCTTTTGAAAGAGATTCTTTCATTGCTTCAAGCCCAATGATAAAGTTATAAAATTCCTGTCTCTCAGGAGATGCACTATATGCCTCTGCAAGAATTCGGAAATATTCACTTTCGCCTTGTGCTTCTGTGTCTGCTGCAATTACTTGCGCTTCAGATACAATCTTCCTTACTTCTGCATCTGTCACACTTCTGATGTTTCTGGATTCTTTATCACCATTTGCCTTATATTCAGCAACAATAGCTTCTCTTTCAGATATCATTCGCTTATATACAGCATCTTTGTTATTACTTGGCAAATCCAGAAGTTTTACTTCAGCTTTCGTGATTGTAATTCCATACTGTTCCATAGAACAGCTGTTGAGAATTCTATCACTTAATGTTCCATCTTTCCCACTGATTACTTCATCTTGAGTTGTTGCACTAATGACATTTTTTATAGCATTATACACTGCTACGTCAATTCTTCCCTGTGCAACGCTCTCAGAAGAAAGAGTCTGATAATATTTCTTTGTATCAGTTACCTGCCATGTAACATAGCAATTAGTAATCATGCTCTTTTTATCTGAAGTTATTACCTCTGATTCTCTAATATCATACAGCTGCTCACCAACATATATCGATTTTGTAGTTTGTATAATAGGAACTTTAAAGAACACTCCTGGTTCCTGTACTACATCAACAACTTCTCCCAGTTGTATTATAAGGACATTGTGATTCTTTGTATTATATCCAAAAAAGCTTGTTCCAACCAATATTACAAAAATTGCAATTACTGATAATACAATAGTCTTTATATATTTCATTTTGTTCTCCTCCTATAATGTTAACTATTGATTTTGTTCTGTTCCAGGAACTGTTACAGTAGCTTTTTGACTTGAAATTGTATTTGTTTGGTTAGTGGCTCCATCTTTTACATATATAACTTTTGCGTCTTTACCAATAATAATTTCCATATTAGGTAAAACTTCCTGTAAAGCCTCATAGTAGAGTCTTTGTTTTACTGTTTCAGGATTACGCTGATATTCTGTAAAGAGTGCCTCAAACTTTGCAACTTCTTCTTTGGCAGCATTAATTCTTTCAGTCTGTGCTGCCGTTGCTGCTTGCTTAACTTCTTCAGCTTTTGCTTCTGCTGCTGGAATTTGCTCATTCTCGTATTCACGAGCTTTATTTGTGGCAGTTTCTGCCCCTTGCTTTGCATCTTCCACTGCTTTAAAAGCATTATTTACTTCCTGGGTAGGTGGTTCTGAATCCTGTATAGTTACATTACTTACAGAAATTCCAATATGATGCTCTTCAATTCTTTCTATGATTTCATCATAAACTTTTGTTTCAATTTCGCTTTTTCCTGTTGTCAAAACAGAATCTACATCATACTGCCCCACTGTATTTCTTATAGCAGCCTGTGCAATATTTTCAAGTACTCCTTCAGGATTATCTGACCCATAACAGTATTCGATTGGATCAACAATCCTATACTCGATATAAAAATCGATATTTACAAAATTAAAGTCAGAAGTAATCATTAGGCTATCTTCTGCATTAGTTTCATCTGTTGCTTCAACATATCCTACTGGCATTCCTTTTGTTGTCGAATCATATACATGCTTCTGACTAAAAAAAGGAATCTTAAAGTGCATGCCTGGTCCTTCAATCATTGTATTGTGCCCAAAGAAACTTGTAAATCCAATCTCCTGCTCACTTGTAAAATATATTGAGCCAAACAATAGCGAAATTGCTACAATTCCAATGTATACTCCATATACAATTGGTTTCATTTTTAATATTGCCTTTAAGGCATTATTTGTATCATTGTGGCTATTCCATGAATCTCCCTTCTCCTGTTTGATGCTTTTCCGCACAATGGAGAAAAATGCAATTATGATTACCAGTAACAAAAGAAAAAATTTGATAACTCCCATAGTTTTTCCTTCCTTTCATGAAGTGTGTACTTGGTTTACAGTTACAATAAAAAAACTATTAACCTCCTTTTTTATATTTGAGTAAAACTCATGTAAAATATTATACCTGAATCCGTGAATTAGATAATGAATAGTTCGCTGAAGTGTTGATATAACAATAAAATTCAAAAAATAAAAAATTCACCAGATGGGTGAA
>CAOKJC010000064.1 GCA_948468685.1 uncultured Clostridium sp.
CTTTATGTATTGTTATTGCATAACTATGTTCTATTTGTTCTAAATCTGCATATTCATACCAAGCAATTTTCTCATCATCAAATTGTATTTTTACAACTTTTTCTCTTTCATCTATTTCTATTATCGTTCCTATTTCTCCATTAAACACTCCTGTTCCAATCTCATTTTGTGCTTTTTTGTTTTCTTTTTCCCAAGTCATATCATAGTTATTTTTTATTTGCATTATTCTATCACCAATTCTATAAACTCCCCCTCCACTTACCTTTTCTGGTAATTCTTCCAAATTAGGATTTAATACTGCTTGTAATGCTTTATTTAATTCTCTTGTTCCTAATGGTCCTTTTTTTGTTGGTGTTAGTACTTGTATATTTTTGAAGAAATCATAATTTCCGAATTTTTCTAATCTTCCTGTTGATAGGCTTATTACTTCTTGTAACATTTTTTCTGTTGAATTTTGTTTTATAAAGAAAAAATCTTGTTTTGTATCTTCTTCTATTTCTTCATCTCCATTTTGAATAAATCCTTGTCCATTATTTACTCTATGTGCGTTTAAGATGATTTTACTTTTCGCTGCTTGTCTAAAGATTTTATCTAATTTAACAGTATTAATAGTTTCTGATTCTATTAAATCTTTTAAAACACTTCCTGGTCCAACTGATGGTAATTGGTCTACATCTCCTACCAATACTAGTTTTGTTCCTTGATATACACAGTTTAGTAAATAATTCATTAGAAACATGTCTACCATTGATAACTCGTCTACTACTATTAAATCTGCATCTATTGGTTCTCCTTGATAGTCATTATGTTTTGAATATATTCCTTCATCATCTAATTTTCCAATACATAATAGTCTATGTAATGTTGATGCTTCTTTGTCTGTCGCTTCTGTCATTTTTTTCGCTGCTCTTCCTGTTGGTGCTGCTAATACTACTTTTTTCTTTCTTTCTTCATATAACTCTATTATTGTTTTGATTATTGTTGTTTTTCCTGTTCCTGGTCCTCCTGTTATTATTGTAACATTATTTTTATTGATTGCTTTTACTGCTTCTCTTTGTTTTTCTGATAGTTCTATGTCTGATTTTTTCTCAATATTTTTTAAGGCTATATCTATATTTTCTATTTTTTTCATATTAGGTGCTTTTTCTAGTCTTTCTAATCTTAATGCTATTTCGTTTTCTACTTTATAAAAGTTTTCTAAATATACCCATTCTATTTCATCTCTATTTTCTATTATAATCTCATCTTTTGCTTTTAAACTGATTAAATTGTCTTCAACATTTTCACTTGTTACATCTAATAATGATATTACAAATTCTATAAGGTTTTCTTTAATTACACATGCATGTCCATTATATGTAGATTTTATTAATCCATATTTTATTCCGCTTTCAACTCTTTTTTGATTGTCATAGCTTATTCCTAACTCTAATGCCATTTGGTCTATTTGTTTGAAGTCTACTCCTCTTGCTATGTCTATTAATATATATGGATTTGCTTCTATTTGTTCAATTGCATTTATTCCTAATAAGTCATACACTTTTTTTGCATTTTCTGCTCCTATCCCAAATCTTTCTAAAAATCCTACTATTTGCCATACTTCCCAATTTTCTATGAAGCTTTCAGACATTTCTTTTGCTTTTGACTCTGTTATTCCTTTTATTTGTGCTAATTTTTCTGGTTCGAATTTAAATACATTTATTGTATCTTCTCCAAATTTTTTTATTATCTTTTTTGCAGTTGCTTCCCCTATTCCTTTTATGCTTCCATTTGCTAAATATCTTTCTAATGCCCCTAATGTTTCTGGCATTAGCTTTTCAAATGTTTCTACTTTAAATTGTCTTCCATAGTCTTTATGTTCTACATATCTTCCATTTACATTTAGCGTGTCTCCACTTTTTACAAATGGTAAATATCCTACTATTGTTGTTTCTTCTTCATCTGTTTCGAATACTGCTATTGTGTAACTGTTTACTTCATTTTGATATATTATGTCTATTACTTCTCCTTTTAGTTCCAATGTACTTCTCCTCACTTAAATATATTTTTTATATTTTATCATCTAACTTTACTCTTTACAATGTTTTTTTATGTTTTTCTTTTTATTTATTATTTTTAGTTACAATAAAAGTGCACATTTTGCTGTGCACTTTTTAGAAAATATTATTGCTTCACTTGTATTATTCTACCATCTTTAACAGTAAATTTAGAAACTTTCCCTTTATTTAATTTTCCGTCCAAAATCTCTTCAGCTAATCTATCTTCAACTAAATTTTGAATAGTCCTTCTTAAAGGTCTAGCACCAAAGTTTTTATCAATTCCTTCTTTAGCAATTAATTCTTTAACCTCTGGTTCTAGCTCAATTTGATATTTTTGTTCTTTTAATCTATTAACAACATCTTTTAGCATAATATCAATAATTTGACCTATTTCGCTATCATTTAATTTATGGAATACTATAATCTCGTCTATACGATTAATAAATTCTGGTCTTAATTCTTTTTTTAATATTTCCATAACTTCTTTTTTAGTATTCTCATATTCTTTTTGTTCATTTTCATTTTTATCTGTTGTCATATTATTTGTAAATCCTAAAAACTTTTTATCTGTAATTACTCTTGCGCCTAAGTTTGACGTCATTATTATTACTGTGTTTTTGAAATTTACTGTTCTTCCTTGGCTATCTGTTAGTCTACCATCTTCTAATATTTGGAGCAACATATTCATTACATCTGGGTGTGCCTTTTCTATTTCGTCAAATAATATTACTGAATATGGTTTTCTTCTTATTTTTTCTGTTAATTGTCCACCTTCGTCAAATCCTACATATCCTGGAGGTGAGCCTATTAATTTAGATACTGAATGTGGCTCCATAAATTCTGACATGTCTACTCTTATCATTGCATTTTCATCACCAAATAATACTTCAGCTAATGCTTTTGATAATTCTGTTTTTCCAACACCTGTTGGTCCTAAGAATAGGAATGAGCCTATTGGTCTTTTAGGGTCTTTTAGTCCTACTCTTCCTCTTCTTATTGCTTTTGCTACTGCTTCTACTGCTTCATTTTGCCCAATAACTCTTTTATGCAATTCATTTTCTAAGTTCTTTAATTTTTCATTTTCATCTTCTGTTATTTTTTTAGCTGGAATACCTGTCCAACTTGCTATAACTTCTGCAATATTTTCTTCTGTTATATTTACTATTGATTTTGTATTTTTATTTTTCCATTTGTTTTGTTCTTTTTCAAATTTTTCTTTTAAAGCTCTTTCTTGGTCTCTTAATTCTGCTGCTTTTTCAAATTTCTGATTTATAACAGCTTCTTCTTTTTCATTTTTTATTTTCTCAATATCTTCTTGTAATTTTTTTAAATTATCTGGTTCTGTAAAAGTCTTAATTCTCGCACGTGAAGCCGCTTCGTCTATTAAGTCAATAGCTTTATCTGGTAAAAATCTGTCATTTACATATCTAACAGATAATTGAACAGCTGCATCTATTGCTTCATCAGTAATTTTTACATTATGATGTGCTTCATATTTATCTCTAATACCTTTCAAGATTTGAACTGTATCTTTTTCTGAAGGTTCACTCACTGTAACAGGACTAAATCTTCTTTCTAATGCTGAGTCTTTTTCTATAAATTTTCTATATTCGTTTAAAGTTGTAGCTCCAACTAATTGAATTTCACCTCTTGCCAATAAAGGCTTTAAAATATTAGCTGCATCTATTGCACCTTCTGCCGCGCCAGCACCAACTATTGTATGAATTTCATCTATAAAAAGAATTATATCTCCAGATTTTTTAACTTCTTCTAATGTCTTCTTTATTCTTTCTTCAAAATCACCTCTATATTTAGCACCTGCTACCATTCCCGAAATATCTAAAGTTACAACTCTTTTATCCTTTAAAATCTCAGGAACATCACTTGCAACAATTTTTTGAGCTAGTCCTTCAACAACCGCTGTTTTACCAACACCTGGTTCTCCTATCAAACAAGGATTATTTTTTGTTCTTCTTGATAAAATTTGAATAACCCTTTCAATTTCTTCTTTTCTACCTATAATAGGGTCAAGCTTTCCTTCTTCTGCTTTTTTAGTTAAATCTTCTCCAAATTGATTTAATGTTGGTGTTTGATTATAACTTCCTTTACCTCTTTTTGATTTATTTGAAGAATTTGAACTTTCTGTTCCATCTTGATTGCCATTTTCTCCTTCATTTATTACTTTTATAATTTCATTATATAATCTTGGAATATTAACATTTAAATCTAATAAGATTTTAGCAGCTATGCAATCACCTTCTCTTAATATTCCTATTAAAAGATGTTCTGTTCCTATAAAGTTATAACCTAATTTTCTAGCTTCTATAAAAGCTGTTTCTACTACTCTTTTTGTTCTTGGAGTAAAGTCAATTACATTTTCAATTGGTTCATCACTTCCAATTAACTCTTCTATTTTATTTAAAATATCATCTGCTGTAACATCTTGATTCTCCAAAACTTTTGAAGCAATTCCATTTCCTTCTTTTGCTAGTCCATATAATATATGTTCTGTTCCTATATAGTTATGTCCTAGCTCTAAGGCTATATCATTTGCTATTTCTATAGCTTTATTTGCTTTGTTCGTAAATTTATATGTCATTTTTACACTTCCTCTCTTTTGTCCCATTGGGGACGTTTCTTTTTGGGACATTTTGTCCCACTTGTGACACATCTAATTTGACAATTTATGTTAATTGCGTTATAATTATATTAGTTATACCTATTAACGTGATAGATTTTATATCACATTTATTTCAAAACCATATGGAGGTAATCTTTATGAGAAAAATCGACAAGTGGATAGGATATGCATCAACAGCAGTAATTGCTCTTGCAATTTTGTTTTACACTGGTTCTGGTTGGTGGACAGTTGCAGCTATGTGCTTAGGCTTTATCTTCACCAATGATAATTTTTCTTAAATCTTTTTACCCCATATGGGGTTTTTAAGTTAGCTGTTCAATATCTGATTGTTACAGCTAACTTATACAGAATTTATGAAATAAATTCTGTATTCCTTATAAAATTAAAGCATCTCTGATAATTATTACTTCTCACTTATTATCTTTTTTATGATTTCTGCTCTTTTTATATCTCTTTCCAAAGTTCCATATTGTTCACCTAAATATTTTTGCATATTTGCTGGTTTAGTAAATAGAATAAGTTTTTGAATCTTACTATCATTCAATTCTTTTAATATCCCTAAATCTACTCCCATTTTTACATTTGAAATTATTTTTTGTATTTCATCTAATGTTATTTTTCTACAATTAGTTAGTACTCCATAGCTTCTATAAATTGTATCTTCTAAGTCTATTGTGTCTTTAGCTAAATATTTTCTAGCTTTTCTTTCTTGCTCAATTAATTTATTTGTTACAATTTTTATATTTTCTATAATTTCTTGTTCTGTAACTCCTAATGTTGCTTTGTTTGAAATTTGATATATGTTTTGATTATTTAATTTGTCTTGTCCATATTCTCCTAATATATTTATTCCAAAACTATTTATTGTATAAAATACATTATCTATATTTTTTGTTTTTTCTAATGCTGGTAAATGAACTATAACTGATGCTTTTAACCCTGTTCCACAGTTAGCAGGTGAACTTGTTAAATATCCATATTTTTTGTTTGTTGCATATCCTAATACTTCTTCTATCTTCTGGTCTAATTCGATTGCATAATTTAATGTGTTTTCTAATTCAAATCCTGAAGTAAATATTTGAATTTTTAAGTGTTCTTCATCATTAATTACAATGCAAATATTTTCTTCGTCATTTATTAATATTGCTCCTGTTTCATTCTTATTTAAAACATATTCTGGACTAATTAGATTTTTTTCAACTAAGCTCATTTTTGTTATATCGTCCATATCTTTTAGTTCTAGATATTTTAGTCCATAACCAATGGAATATATATTTTCTTTAATTTTATTTTTTAATTTCTCTATGTCTGTTTTACTTTTTAGATTAAATTTGAATCCTTGTAAATTTCTATCGAATCTAATTTTTGTACTTGTTACTACATCTGATTCTTTTCCACTTTGTAAATACCAATTCATATTTTTCCCTTTCCTAAAATTTTGACATTTTATGCAAAATTTGTTATAATATATTTGTAACTTAATATTTTGAGTATAGCTTTATATACTCTCACCCCATAAGAGGCAATTTATGAGCCTTTTATTATTCTTGATTGATTTGGTTGGAATGGTCTTTTTCTATTGTTTCATGACTTCAACTTCTAACCTTCCGAAAAAAGACAAAGTATCTACTTCTATCGGTTTTGGAGCATTTGCTTTTGCAGCTTTATGTTTCTACATTAATAACGCTCTATAATCATAGCCTGCCTCCATGGGGGCTTTTTTATTTATCTTCTTTTCTATTTATTTTCTCTTTTCTTAATCTCATCTCTAATCTTAGCTGCATCTTCATATCTTTCCTCTTTAATAGCCTGTTTCAAATCCTCTTGCAATTTATCTAATTCATTTTCAGAGCTTTTTACTTCTTTCTTACTCTCAACTTTTTCAAACTTAACTTTATTATCTGATATCTTTCCTAATCTTCCTGTATGTCTATTAGCCCCTTGCAATTTCTTTAAAATTGGATCCATTCTATCTTCAAATACATCATAACAATTTGGACAGCCATATCTTCCTGTATCAACAATATTATCAAAAGTTGAACCACAACTATCACATTTAATTTGTTTAATTTCATTTAATAGTGGCATAAATTCTGGTGTACTACTAAAATCTTCTAAGAAACTTCCAAATAAATTTGAAAAATCAAATGATGGCATTCCAAAGTCCATTTTATCTGTTATTCCTAACTCTCTACTACATTCATCACATAAATGCATTTCTTTTTTTACTCCATTGATATTTTCTGAATATCTTACATTTGCCTCTCTTTTCTTACAATTCTCACATAACATATTAATCACTCCTTACTCTATATTTAATAACATATTTTTAAATATTCTAGCTCTTACTTCATCTTTTATATCAATATCAAGCTTAAGAACATTATCACTTGTAGCAACTTTTAAAAGTTTGGCCTCTTGTGCAGTTATAATATTATATGTTAAAAAGTCACTTAGTAAAACATCTATATCTTTCGCTGTTATTGACTTTCCAATATTATTTATTATATGCATAATATAATCTGATTTTGTATTACTTATTTTTTTTATTTTGATGTTTCCACCACCACCTCTTTTACTTTCTACATAATATCCTTGTGATGGCTTAAATCTAGTTGATATTACATAGTTTATTTGTGATGGTACACAATTAAATTGTTGTGCTAATTCATTTCTCTGAATTTCTATGAAATTACTTTCATCTTCATCAAATAAATCCTTTATAAATTCTTCAATTACATCTGACATTCTCATTATATCAGCCTCCTTCTAAAAAACTTGTCCTTTTGTGCGATTTTCTTAAACATTTTTTTATACTTTATTTTGTTTTTATCTTTGACTTTCTTTGACCTACTATATATATTATATTTCTTTTTTGTAATAAATCAATTTTGTTTTTTGACCTTTTCTGACTTTCTTTGACTTTTAATTTAAAAAAATCTTACTGTTTCTGCCTTTTTCTCTTTTTATCTTCTTTTTTTGTTATTTTTTCTAATTTTTCTACTATCTCTTTTTGATTTGATGGTTCTACCCATGCAAAATATGATGTAACAAAATCTTTTTTCTCGCTCATAAAAAAGCACACTCCTTTAACTCGCTTCGTTCGAACAGTTCATTTCAATGTATGCAGAATTTGTTTCATAAATTCTGCATACGATATCTTTAACTTGCTTCGCTCGAACAGATATCTTAAGTATGTGCTTTTTCTTTGATTTCTATACAAATTTTTATTTAGTATTTTTTACTAGTATTATTTTCCTTTATCTTTATTTTATAATAATTCTATCTTTTTACTGAATAGCATAATGGTGTTACTCCTTTTTAATGTGGTGATGATTTTTGTGTTGAAAGTAGAAGAGCATTACACATAAAATGCAATGCCCTTCTTTTGGAAACACTACTCTTTTTCGACTTTCTTGAGGTTCTTCACATTCTCGCATTTCTGATTTCCTACTGTGCAGGAAGTCTTACAAGCGGACTGGCATGATGTTTGGCACTCGCCACATCCACCATGCTTCATACTTTCTTTCAGAACATTTCCTCCGATAGTTGTTTTGATGTGTTTCATTTTTCACTACCTCCTATTAGGGTGTGGTTTACAGTTACATATACTAAATGTTTAGTATCTAGGTTATTATACACTATATATATTTTTTTGTCAAATTTTACCAACACTTGTTTGAATTATGTTACTTTAATCAGATTATGTCTTCTCTGTCGTTTACTCTAATTTTACATTTCCTATTTTATGTTTTTTGTGGAAACTGTGGATAACTTTGTGAATAACTTAATTTTAGTATTTTTTTCTTAAAAGTTATACACATATCAATGTGTATATTTTTATTTTTACAATTATTTACATTTCATATCTTTATTTTATGTATATTTTCTTTATTTGTATGTGCAATAAAAATTAAAAGTCGAATTACCTATTTTAGTAAGTTTTTTCAACTTCTTCTCCTTTTATTATTATACATAATATTTTAAAAATTTCATATCTACGTATTTATAAATTTTATTCTGGAATTTTTAAAATTAGATTAGTACTTCATATTTAAAAAAATCTGTAATATATAACTGCAAAAATTTCAAGTATTGTAATTAGTGGAAATCCTATTACAAATGCTATTTTTTGAGTTTTGTGTCTAAATGTATACATTCCAGCTATTGTTCCTATTCCTCCTCCTAATGCAGTTACTATAAATAGTGTTTTTTCTGGAATTCTCCATCTTCCTTTTTTGGCTTTTTGTTTGTCTATATACATTATAAAAAATCCTATTATATTTATGATAATAAAATATAATACTATATTTTTAGTTGAAAATATTTCTTCCATTATTTTTCTCCTTTCATTTCTTACTTCCATTCTCTTTTACAATTTTTTTCTTCTTTATTTTTAAATGCTTGTAATAAGTCTATATTCATAACATTACACATACTTAATATATAAATAAAAACATCAGCAATCTCACCTTCTAAGTCTAATTCTTTATTTTCTTTCTTATTTATATCTATTTTATATTTTCTAGATTTCCTTACTTCTTTTGCAAGTTCTCCCATTTCTTCTGTTAAAAATAGCATTACTTCTTCTGGAGTTTGTCCAGTAAATCCTCTTATTTCTATCATTTTGTTTATATATTCTTGCAAATCATTTAATGATGTTTTTTCATTAAATGTTGATAGTTTATCTTTTAAATATTCATTGTTCATTTTATTAATCCTCTCAATTTCTAATATTCCTTTTTATTGGTAATATAGCGAAGAAAAATTATCTAATTTTTCTTCGCTATATCATTTAATTAAATTGCTATGAAGCAGTATGTTTATAATTACTAAAATAATTGAATAACTCCATATACTATTACAACTACTATAAAACAAAAGTATATGCCGAAACAAACTAGTAATGACTCATCTACATACCACGTTATATCTGTCATTTCAAGCATGTCTTCTGAAATATTAAAAGTAACTGTTAATCTTCTCTTGTTATTATCATCCTTTACTTCTGATACCACTTGTAACTGTTTTTTGTCATTTCCAAGGTACTTAATGCTATATCCCTGTGGAATGTGATATCCTGCAGTATTCAGAAAACTATATCCTACTTCTTCAATTTCATTTATAAAAGCTTCAGATATATTAACTACTACCATTCCTGAATCCTCAATTGATACCATTTCCGGCTTGCCTTCTAAAATATCAAATAATATTTCAGTTTTTCCTGCCTTCACATAAAGCTGTTCCTCACTTTCATCTAAATACCGAACAGTATACCCTTCAGGTGCTTCATAGCCTTTTGTTGTCAAAAATTCTTCTGCTACTTTTTGTGATTCTTTATACTCTTTTGTAATGTCATAACTGCAACCAGTAAAGAACATGGTCATCATAATTGTAAGAACAGATAAAACAAAAAATTTTTTCATTTTCATCTTTTTTCTCCTTTTCTACTATAAACTATTTAGTTTTATGTTACCATATTTCCATTTTATCACAATTAAATAGTTTTATCAACACTTTACATAAATTTATCCAAACAAACTCATCTGATTGCTTTGGCTCATACCTTCTAGGCAACCAAATTGTTTTAGTAAATCTGCTCCTGATGTTCCTATTTTTGCTCTTATTTTCAAATCGTCTATTGACATGAATTTTCCATCTTTTCTTGCATTTTCAATTCCTTGTGCTGCAACTGTTCCAAATCCTGGTATACTGTTTAGTGGTGGTCTTAATTTGTTATCTTGTATTTTGAATTTTGTTGCGTCTGATTCATATAAGTCTACTGGCAAGAATTCAAGTCCTCTCTCATACATTTCTAATACAATTTCTAAATCGTCATACATATCAAGTTCTGCTTTTGTTGCTTCTTTCTTTTGATTTTTTATTTCTATTTCTTTCATTTTGTTTTTTACTTTTTCTTTTCCATATATCATATATTGAGCATCAAATGCTTTTGCTCTTATTGAATAGTATGCTGCATAATATGCAAGTGGTA
>CAOKJC010000065.1 GCA_948468685.1 uncultured Clostridium sp.
AATGATTTTTTTGTGCCAAAAAGGGACGTCCCCTTTGGCACAATTGTTAAAGTAATGCTTTAACAATAATTCTATTATTATTTAAATTATTACAAGTAATAAGAGTTAATTGCTTTGAATTTTTGTCATAGGAATATATAGGAGAAACATTATCAGATTCAACTTCATAAATATCACAAACAACATAAGAAAATTTTTTATTTGAATTATCATATAAAATTATTTCATCACCAATATTTAACCCACCAATTTTACTAAAAAATTTATTATTATCATAATTATGACCAGCAATACATAAATTTCCTGTGCTTCCTGGTAATGGACCATAAAATTTACAAGGTGAAATTTGTAAAAGATTTTCATCACAATTTGAAAAAACAGGATAATAAATATTTATTTTGGGAATTTCAATAATACCTATAACATAAGTTGAACTATTGCTATCGAAATTATCAAATGTGTTGTTTAAATTAGCATATAATCTGGTGATATTATAATTTTCTAAAATTTTACTAGAAAACTTTTCTTTTTTGTTTAACTTTAATAAATTATCTGTAATAATATATACAATAATTGACAATAATAAAATAGAGATAAAAAATTGAATTTTAAAAATAGTTCTAGACTTTTTTTGATTAGGATTTGTTCTTATACTTTTTGTTATTTCTAAATTGATATTAGTTTCATTTTCATTATCAAAATTATCTTTGCATAGACCTTTTTGTAAAATTTGATTCATAGTTATTCTCCTTTTATGTAAAAGTTTATAAATTCACGTTGATGTTGCTGGATATGCATGTAAATGATATATATATTATTTACAATAAAATATAAAATATGTTGTAATTTAGTAAAAAACTATTGCAAATCGAACAAAATATGATATAATAATATGCAAATAAATAAAAAACAAAAGTAAGGACAGGGTAAATTATAAAATAACTTTTAGAGAGCCAAAGGAAGCTGAAAATTTGGTAAGTAAAAATAATTTATTATCACCATACTGTTTTCGAACTGAAAATAATAATTAGAAATTGAGTAAGTTTGAACGTAAATCTGCGTTAAAGAAAATGAAGAAGTTATCATAGAAAAACAATGGCAAGATTAATAGAAAATGTGCCTAGTTTGTAAAAAGATAAATAATTAAGGTGGTACCGTGAGAAGTAAACTCGCCCTTATGCTAAAATAAAGCATGATGGCGAGTTTTTTTGATGACAAGGAGGGAAAAATGAGAGAATTAAAAATCAAAGGAATTTACAAACACTTTAAAGGGGACTACTATTTAGTAGAAGATATTGCAAAAGATTCAGAAACAAAAAAAGAAATGGTAGTATATAGAAGATTATATGGAGAGGGAGATTTATGGATTAGACCACTAGAAATGTTTTTATCAGAAGTTGACCATCAAAAATATCCAAATGTAGATCAAAAATATAGATTCGAATTACAAGATATAAAAAGTGTTGCAGACAAATTTAAAAGTAAATAATGACAATTTAAATGCTAACAGAAAGTAAATAAAGACAAGGGAAGATATGTCCCCAGTGGGACAAAAATGTCCAAAAAGAAACGTCCCCAATGGGACAAAAAGGAGGAAAAAATTATGTACAAAAAAGTTGAATTAAAAGATGGATTTGTAGGAATGGAAAAAGAAGTTGCAAAAACTTGGAAAGAAAAAAATATCATCAAGAAAAATTTTGATATGAACAAAGGAAAAAGATACTTTACATTTTATGATGGACCACCAACTGCAAATGGAAAACCACATGTTGGTCATATCGAAACAAGAGTTATGAAAGATATTATACCAAGATATAAAGTTATGAAAGGATATCAAGTTATAAGAAAAGCTGGATGGGATACACATGGACTTCCAGTAGAACTTGAAATTGAAAAGAAACTTGGAATATCAGGAAAACAACAAATTGAAGAATATGGTGTAGAGAAATTCGTTAAAGAATGTAAAGAAAGCGTTTTCACATATGTAAATATGTGGGAACAAATGACAAATAAAGTTGGATATTGGGTTGATATGGATAATCCATATGTAACATATCATAATGAATACATTGAGTCTGTATGGTGGGCTTTAAGTCAATTATGGAAAAAAGGACTTTTATATGAGGGACATAAAGTAATGCCATATTGTCCAAGATGTGGAACAGCATTATCTTCACATGAAGTTGCACAAGGATATAAAGATGTAAAAGATTTAACTTGTGTTGCTAAATTTAAAGTTCCAGAGGGACAAGAAATTTCAGGAAACCCAGTAGATGAAAAAACTTATATTTTAGCATGGACAACAACACCATGGACATTACCATCAAATCTAGCATTATGTATAAATAAATCTTATACATATGTAGAAGTTAAAGCAAATATAGGAACAGATGAAGAACCTGTATATGAAAATTATGTTTTAGCAAAAGACTTACTAGAGGCAGTTTTAAAAGAAACACCATATGAAGTAATAAAAGAATTTAAAGGTGAAGAATTATTAGGACTTAAATATGAACAATTAATGCCATTTGCAAAAGTAGATGGAAAAGCATTTGTTGTAATTCATGGAGACTATGTAAATCTAGAAGATGGTACAGGAATAGTTCATATTGCACCAGCTTATGGTGAGGACGACAGTTTGGTTTCAAAACAAAATGGAATTACATTTGTAAACTTAGTAGATAAATCTGGAAAATTTGTACCAGAAGTAGAACCATGGGCAGGAAGATTTGTTAGAGAGTGTAATGAAGATATCTGCAAATGGTTAGCAGAAGAAAATAAATTGTTTAGTAAAGAAAAACATTTACATTCATATCCACACTGCTGGAGATGTGACACACCACTTTTATATTATCCAAAAGAAAGTTGGTTTGTTGCAATGAGCAAACTAAGAGATGAATTAGTAGCTAATAACAACAAAGTAAACTGGTATCCAGATACAATTAGAACAGGAAGATTTGGAAAATTCTTAGAGAATGTAATAGACTGGGGAATTTCAAGAGATAGATATTGGGGAACACCACTTCCAATTTGGACTTGTGAAGATGAACATTGTGGCCATCAAGAATGTATAGGAAGTATTGCAGACTTAAAAAGCAAAGCAATAGACTGCCCAGAAGATATAGAATTACACAAACCATATATAGATGAAGTTTATTTAAAATGTCCAAAATGTGGAAAGAAAATGACAAGAGCAAAAGAAGTTATAGATTGCTGGTTTGACTCAGGGTCAATGCCATTTGCACAATTACACTATCCTTTTGAAAATAAAGAATTGTTTGATACAAATTTCCCAGCACAATTTATATCAGAAGCAATTGACCAAACAAGAGGATGGTTCTATACATTAACAGCACTAGGAACAGCATTATTTGGAAAAACACCATTTGAAAACTGTATAGTATTAGGCCATGTATTAGATGAAAAAGGACAAAAAATGTCAAAATCAAAAGGTAATGGTGTAGACCCAATGATGTTATTAGATACAGTAGGAGCAGATGCAACAAGATGGCATTTCTACACAGTATCAGCACCATGGTTACCAACAAGATTAGGACTAAATAATGTACAAGAAACACAAAGAGGATTTTTAAGCACACTATGGAATGTATACTCATTCTACGTTTTATATGCAGAAATAGACCAATTCAATCCATTAAATTATAAAGATTTTAAAATTACAAATGTAATGGATAAATGGATAATTTCTAAATTGAATACATTAATCAAATATGTAGATGAAAAATTAGAGAAATATGATATAACAAGTGCTGCTACTCAAATAGAAGAATTTACAGACAGTTTATCAAACTGGTATGTACGTAGAAATAGAGAAAGATTCTGGAGTCAAGAACTAACAGACGATAAAATTGGAGCATATGTAACACTATATGAAGTGCTAGTAAAATTATCAAAAATATCAGCACCATTTGTACCATTCATAACAGAAGAAATCTATCAAAACTTAGTAGCAGGCTTAGACGAAACAGCACCTGAAAGTATCCACTTATGTATGTGGCCAGAAGTAGATGAAAACGCAATAGACAGCAAACTAGAAAAAGAGATGGATTTAGCATATTCAATAGTAAAACTAGGAAGAAGTGCAAGGAACTCAGCAAATATCAAAAACAGACAGCCATTATCAGAAATGTTAATATCTGTTGATACATTACCTGAATATTATTCAGACATAGTAAAAGAAGAATTAAACGTAAAAGCTGTTAAACTAGGAGCAGAAATGTCAGAATATGTAAACTTTGAAATTAAGCCAAATCTACCAGTATTAGGAAAAGAATATGGAAAACTAATTCCTAGAATAAAACAAGAAATTGCTAATAAAAATCAAATGGATTTAGCAAATAAAGTAAAAAATGGTGGAACAGAATATATTGAAATAGATGACGTTCAAATTGGATTAAATTCAGAGAACTTACTTGTAACAATGCAAGGAAAAGAAGGATTTGCATTCGCAGGAGAGGGAGAAATAGGTGTAGTTATAGATACACATATTACTCAAGAACTAAGAGAAGAAGGATATGTAAGAGAAATATTATCAAAAGTACAAAACATGAGAAAAGACAAAGGATTTGAAGTTTTAGACAAAATAAATCTTTATGTATTTGGAAATGAAATGCTAGAAAATGTAGTTAAAGCAAATTCAGAATTAATTAAGCATGATACTTTAGCATTAGATATTATATATGGAGCAGAAAGAAGCGAATATACAGAAACTAATATTAATGGAGAAATGTTAAATATAGATGTTGAAGTTGTAAAATAAAAGGTAGCCCCAAACTCTTTTGAGAATGGGGCTATTATAGCAGTTTCTTTTAAAAAAGTTAAATTATCTAAAATAAATAAACAACATAAAGTATGCATTAATTTCAAAAATGGATTAATGTGAAATGAAGGTTCTAAACTACTTCGAAAAAGAGAATATTTATATGGACAAAAGCGAGAAAATGTGATAATATAACTTTGAATAAAAACAGAAATAATATATAAAATAAATATATAGAAGGGAAAGTGAAAATGATGAAAGAAACATATTATGTAACAACACCAATATACTATCCAAGTGGAAAATATCATATAGGAACAGCATATACAACAGTATTAGCAGATGCCATAAAAAGGTATCAAAAATTAAAAGGAAAAGAAACATTCATGTTAACAGGAGCAGATGAACATGGTCAAAAAATAGAAACAAAAGCCAAAGAAGCAAATAAAACACCACAAGAATATGTAGATGGAATGGCAGAGATGGCACAAGAACTATGGAAAAAGATGGACATACAAAATGATGATTTTATAAGAACAACAGATGAAAGACATGAAAAAGTAGTTCAAAAAATATTTGACAAATTTATAGAACAAGGAGATATTTATAAAGGAGAATATGAAGGATTATATTGTGTACCTTGTGAGACATTTTACACAGAAACACAATTAGTAGATGGAAAATGTCCAGACTGTGGAAGAGAAGTAGTACCAATGAAAGAAGAAGCATACTTCTTTAATATGAAGAAATATGCTGATAGACTTTTAAAATATTATGATGAACACCCAGATTTTATAAAACCAGAATACAGAAAACAAGAAATGATAAACAATTTTATAAAACCAGGATTAGAAGATTTATGCGTAACAAGAACATCATTTGAATGGGGAGTAAAAGTATTAAAAGACCCAAAACATGTAGTATATGTATGGTTAGATGCATTAACAAACTATATTACTGCTCTAGGATACATGTCAGAAGATGAAACATTATTTAATAAATTTTGGCCAGCAAATTTACAAATAGTTGGAAAAGATATAGCAAGATTTCATTTAATATATTGGCCAATATTCTTAATGGCGTTAGACTTACCATTACCAAAAACAATATTTGTTCATAACTGGATAATGATGAAAGATGGAAAAATGAGTAAATCAAAAGGAAATGTAATATATCCTGAAACCTTAATAGAAAGATATGGTTTAGATGCAACAAAATATTTCTTATTAAGAGAAGTGCCAATGTCACAAGATGGATTATTTTCACCAGAAGAATTTATACAAAGATATAATTTTGATTTATGTAATGATTTAAGTAATCTGTTAAATAGGACAGTATCAATGGTAAATAAATATTTTGAAGGACAAGTACCAAAATATAACGGAACACCAAATGAAGTTGATAAAGAAATAGAAAAAACATCTTTAGAACAAGTAGAAAAATTTGAAACATTATTTGAGAACTTTGAAATAGCAAATTCAATACAAGAAATATGGACTTTGGTATCAAGAACAAATAAATATATAGATGAAACATCACCATGGGCATTAGCAAAAGAAGAACAAAAAGAGAAATTAGAATCAGCAATGTATCATTTAATAGAAAATTTAAGAAGAATAGCAATATTAATAAAACCATTTATGAATGACACATCAGAAAATATATTAAGACAAATTGGAATACAAGATGAAAATTTGAAAACTTGGGAAAGCTTAAAACAATATAATCAATTAAAAGATATTAATGTTATTGAAAAAGGTGAACCAATATTTATGAGATTAAATGCAGAAGAAGAGATTGAATATATAAAGAATATAATGAAGAAATAGAGAAATAGAAGTTAGAGATTAGAAATTAGAAATCAGCAATTGGAGTTTATATTTTCCAACATCTAACCTCAAACTTCTATTAAAAGGATTAGGATATGGGAATATTTTATAGTAGAGAACAATATCAAGGTTATAATATTTATAGCATGAAAAAATATGTAGATAAAAAAAGAATGATATTTAATATAATGGTAATTATTTTAACAATATTAACTTTGTGTCTAGTTGTTTATTATATTATAGACACAAAAATGAGAATAGAAAAATCAAAAGAGTATGTTGCACAAATCATAGAATATAAAGAGCAAGAGGAATTAAGAAGACAAGAGGAGGAAAAAAAGAAGCAAGAAAAAATCTCTAAACTTACAGAAGTAGGTAGAGAAAATATTAAAAATATATATAAAAGTGAAACTAAAAGAGCATTTTTAACCTTTGATGATGGACCGTCAAAAAATACAAAAGAAATACTAGATATATTGAAAGAAAATGATATAAAAGCAACATTTTTTGTGTTAGGATGTCAAGTAGAAGTTTTTCCTGAAACAACTAAAAGGATATATGATGAAGGTCATTATATTGCTAATCATGGATATTCACATATATATTCAAGTATTTATCAATCGCCTGAACAAGTATTAGTTGAATTTAATCAATGTAATCAAATTGTAGCAAATGCGATTGAAATACCAGAATATAATTCACATTTATTTAGATTTCCTGGTGGTTCAGTACGGAGGAAAATATGCGAGTTTAAAGAAAGATGCAATATCACTATTAGAACAAAATGATATTGTACATGTGGATTGGAATGCATTAACAGGGGATTCAGAGAAAGCTAATCCTTCAGAAGAATATTTGATAAATAATTTACAAAAAACTACAAATGAAAAAAATAGTGTTGTTATTTTAATGCATGACTCACAGGCTAAAAGTATAACTGTGCAAACTTTGCCTAAAGTTATTAACTATTTAAAGGAACAAGGCTATGAGTTTAAGAATTTTTATAGTATTATTAAATAATTAAAAATGTTACAAATCACAGCTTAAAAATATTACAATAAATGTTTAATATATAATATTTAAAATTTCCGTTTTTCAAAGTGTTTAAGAAATGGAATATTTATATTATAGAGATACACTATAATTAGAAAAATAGCCGTAAATAAAAAATAATACAATTAAAAATACATAGAGAGGAGAATGTAAATTGCCTAGAAGGAAGAAAGAAGTTATAGAAGGTATATCAGATAAACTTGAATATTTAGGATTAGATTTAGAAAAAATACCAGAAAGTTTGAAAAAAACTGAGACACTTGAATATAGAATTCCAAGATTTTATGATGAAAAAAAATATAGACAATATAAATATGTAGATATAAAAGATATTCAAATATTATTATCACCAACTAATAGATTAGAAGATTTAAGTGAACGATATAAAAAAGCAAGTCCATTATATGAATATTTAGATAAAGATAATGAAAAAAATATATTAAAATATACAAAATTTTTAAATATGTTAAGAAATTTGGATATAGAAGAAATAGAAAATGTAAGAAAAGAACAAGAAAAATTAAACAGTAATATTCCCTTTAAAGTAAAATTCAATGGAAATTATTTATGGCAAATATATTATTCAGAAAATACAGATAAATATTTTATGATAGTTCCAACTGAAGATACAGATTATTCAACATTTTTCTATTTATTAAAAAAGAAAATAGAAGGAAAAAATGAAAAAATATTTGTACCAATAAGCAGTATAAGATACTCAAATAAATATTTGAAAAATTCCGAAATTGAAGACATTGAAAATTATTTATGGCTATTTACAAAAGATTGGCCTTTAATATATGAAGTGTATAATAAAAATGAAGAAATGTCTATTCAAATTATAGGAGAAACAAATGTATACGAAAAAATAAAAACACTTTATAAAGTAAAATTAACAAAAAAAGAAAGTGCAAATAATTTTTACAAACTGTTAAAAGCTTTATTTATACTGCAGACAGAGCTTCCTAACTTTTATAACTTTGAAACAAATATAAATGAAAAAGGAAGTTTAGAATTTTATTTAGAAGGACAAAAAGTAGAATATAAAAATATAGTAGAATTCATTAGAGAACAATATAAAAAGGGATTAAAAAGAAGAAAAGAACTTAAAGGAAAAATAAGAGCATACAAGAAAAAATTGAAACAATTACAAGAACTATCAGTTAGTCAAGAAATTGAATATTTAGCAAAAGAAAAGCAAATTTCTACATTCTTAGAATGTAAGAAGACATTTTTTGGAAAATTTAAATACTATTTTAAATATAATAAAAAGAATAATAAGAAAAATGCTAGTGAAAAAAATGAATTTCAGAATATAGATGAGGAAGAACAAGTAGAGAAAAAAGCTGAAATTAAGAAGGAAAAGAAAAAAATACCAATTAAAAAAGTATATACATTAGATGAATTGATAATAAGTTATAAGGAATTAGAAGAATTAGAAAATACTATAAAAAATCTTTTGATGGATATAAATGCGTTAAAATTAAAAACAAAAAACATGGCTAAAAAGATAGAAAATGCAACCAAATTTATAGAAGAAATAGATAGCCATAAAAAAAGTATATTTGAATTCTGGAAATATAGTAACAAAGATGAAATGGCAACTTTGCCTGAAGGTGAAGAAGAAGAAATAAATGTAATAAAGAAAATTGAAAAGGTATTTGATTATAACGAGGATTTTGAAGAATTTGGACAAAAACTAGATAAAATTCAGAGAAAAATTCTAAGTAAAGAACAAGTTAATAGTGTATATATTGCAACAACAGAAATAATAAAAATATTAAATGGAATAAAAAATAGTGATATTACTCCAGAATACTTAGAAAAAAATTTAAGAAAACTAAAAAACGAATTTAGAGATTTAAAATTGCTAGATGAAGAAGAATATGATATTTTTGGAAATATTATAGAAGATAATACTAAGGTAAAGAAGATAAATAATAAAAATCATAGAGAATTGCCAAGAGACAAATTTGAAATTTTAGAAATAGATAGAAATACAAAAACAATTGGCTATAAACTCTCATTAGAAAAAGTGATTAAAGAAATATTAAATGCATTAGAAAATGTAATGATACCAGAAAGCTTACCTGTATACAAAACAACAGAAAATGAAAGTTTAAATAGTAAAGAAATAAATATATTTAATATAAATCCAGAAAGAGAAATGAAAGAAACACTTGAAAATGAAATAGATAAAATAAATTTATATAAAATAAATATAAAAGAAGGAACTAATGGTATTGGATTTACTAATATTATATTTTATGATAATAAAAATAAAACTTTACCGATTGGAATGGATTTATCTACTAAAATGATTATAGATATATCTAAATTGCAATTAAATTTGATAAATAAAAAGGCATTTAAAATTGCAAATGTTGAGGATGAATATGATGATTTTTCGGATATAAATATAAAAGATGTTGATGTTTTTGAGTATGAAATGTTGGATTTAGAATGAAAATGTAATATTATAGTAATGTAATTGTAACGTTAATATCGTTGACAATGCTATATAAAAATGATATTCTAAACTTAAAGAAAAATAGAAATTATAGATGAAATGCTTTTATAAATTGTGCATTATTAGATAACAGTAGTTACAAGTAGATTTACTATGTTAGTAGTATTTTCTATAATACTTGTAAGTTCATACATTTTTTATGAAAAATATAGAAGTTATAGAGATATAAAATAAAAAATTATTAGAATATTAATTTTATAAAAGAGATATAAATACTTAAAAATAGAAGGTTGTAAGCCTTCTATTTTAGTTTTATAATTTACAGCTACAAGAAATTATTATAAAATACTAGACTTTTTTTTATAAATATGCTAATATAATAAAGTATTAAATGCCAGTGTGCTGGAATTGGTAGACGGGGCAGACTCAAAATCTGTTGTCAGCAATGGCG
>CAOKJC010000066.1 GCA_948468685.1 uncultured Clostridium sp.
AAAAGGAGAAATTTATTAATGCGAATTTATTTAACAAGTGTAGAAGAAAGTAGAAAAGCAGAACAAATACAAAAGATAGTTAAGTCAATGTTTCCAGATTATAGTGTTGTAGTAATTCCTAATAAATATGCAACAGAAAAAGGGAGACAAGAAGTAAGAGAATATAGTAAACAATATTATCAAAAAAATGCAGAAAAACAAAGACAACAAAGAAGAGAAAGATATGCAAGACAAAAAGCTGAAAAGGAAAAAGGCATTAAAGAGGGATATTATAAATTAGCAAAAAAATTAGAAGATTTAGAAAGATAAAGCAGACAAAAATAAGTCTGTATTTTTTATTTTAGGAGGTGGTTTTTATACCATATACACCACCAGAAGTAGTAGAAGACATCAAAAAAATTGATTTACTAACCTACTTACAAAATTATGAACCAGATGAATTAGTTAAAATTGGAACTAACACATACACTACAAAAACACATGACAGTATAAGAATAAGTAATGGATTATGGAACTGGTTTTCAAGAGGAATTGGTGGTAGAAGTGCTGTTGATTATATTAAAGAAGATAGAAATTTATCATTCAAAGAAGCAATTGATTTTATTGCAGAAAAAACAAAAATTCAAAGACCAATTATCTATCAAATTGTAGAAGAAAATATTGAAAAGGAATTAATGTTGCCTCAAAAAAATGATAACTGTAATCGTGCAAAGTATTATCTAATGAAAAGAGGAATTGATGCACAAATAATTGAAGAATGTGTAAATGAAAATCTAATTTATGAGGAGAAAAATAATCACAATGTAGTTTTTGTAGGGTATGACAAAAAACAAAAAGCACAATATGCTTTTTGTAGAGGAACAAATGAAACAAGGTTCATGAAAGAAGCAAAAGGAAGTAATAAAATCTATACTTTTAGATTAATTTCTAATACTGAAAATAATAGAGTTCATTTATTTGAAAGTGCAATAGATTTATTATCGTATGCTACACTAATGAAACAAAAAAATTTAGATTATCATAAAGAAAATATGATTTCTTTAGCTGGTGTTTTTAAGCCATCTGAACATATAGAAAACATTAAATTGCCAGTAACTATAACAAAGTTTTTAGAAGAAAATCCACAAGTAAATCAAATACATTTGCACCTAGATAATGATGAAGTTGGAAGAAAAGCAAGCCAAAATCTAGTACAAATTTTATCTAAAAAATATAAAGTTTTAGATAGACCACCACCAATGGGAAAAGACTGTAATGATTATTTAAAACATGTATTAGGAATAAGAAATATTACAAGAAATACAAAAGAAAAAGTGAGATAAAAGTAAAAATAAAATTCAAAAACGGAGGAAATTAAATAAAATGAATAAATATGAAATTGAAGTAAAAGAGATATTAAAAAAGAGAATTACAATAAATGCAGAAAGACCAAAAGATGCATTAGACCTTGTAGAAAAAATATATATAACATCTAATATATTGGAATTTAAACCAGAAGAAATAGAAGAGGTTGAAGCAAAAATACTTACAGAAAATGAAATGAAAATAAAAAATTTAGAGGAATTAAATGAGGAAGAATTTGAAGAAAATGAGTTTGAAAAATATGAATATGAAGAAAACTCATTAGACGAATATTCAATAGAAAACTTAGAAGAAATATTTGAAAAAGTAAAAGAAAAAATAGCAAAAAATGATAAAAATTCATTAAAATTTGAAAACAAAATTAACAATATTTTAAAAGAATATAATGAATTATTTGAATTAGTCATGGAATAAAAAATTGCTACAAATTAGCTTATTTTAGCATATAGAAATACTATTTTATGTGGCAGAACTATATAAAAATTTGTCCCAGCAAGCACTGAATTTGGATATACGCCAAATTCAAAATATGGGGACACCCCAATCCCCGTATATCCAATAAATTTAGAAGAGAGGATAGTAATTTGAGAAAACGAAATATTGGAAAATTTATAAGACTTAATGAAGAAGAAAACAGAATACTAAAAGAGAATGCAGCTAAAGTAGGAAAAACAGAAAGTGGTTATATAAGAAATCTAATTTTAGGTTACAAACCAAAAGAACAACCAACAGAGATAATATTTGAAATGATGAATCAAATAAGAGCAATAGGAACTAACTTAAATCAGATAGCAAGAAAAGCAAATGCACTTGATATGATAGATGTTCCATATTATAAAAGTGTTTACGAAAAGATTTGTAAATTAGAAAAAAGATTAAATGAAGAATTATTTGAGAACAGGAAGTAATTAATATAGCTACAACCAAAATATGGAGCATTAAAAAAAGATTAGATCATGTAATAGATTATGCAACTAATCCAAGAAAGACAAGTACAGAAAATTATAAAGAACTTCATAATGTAATTGAATATGCAAAAGCAAGTTATAAGACAGAAGAACAATTATATGTAACAAGTATAAACTGTTCAAAAGAAAACACTTTTGAAGATATGATGAGAACAAAAAGAAGATATGACAAAACAGATGGTATACTTCGGATTTCATGCTTTTCAATCATTTGCAAAAGGAGAAGTTACACCAGAAATTGCACATCAAATAGGAATAAGACTTGCAAATGAATTATGGGGAGATAGATTTGAAGTTGTAGTTACAACACACTTAAATACAAATTGCATACACAATCATTTTTGCTTGAATTCTGTATCATTTAAAGATGGAAAAAAATATTATGACACTCATGCAAGTTATGCTTTAATGAGAGAAACTTCAGATAGACTCTGTGAAGAATATAATTTAAGTGTATTAAAAGAAAAAAAGTGTCCCAAAAGTAATATTGATTATAGTAAATTTTATCAGCACAAAGCAAAACAGACACAATATTATTCTGAAATAAAAGAAGATATAGATTATGCAATAGGAAAAGCAGATGAGTTTAATGAATTTATTACTATAATGAAAAAATTAAATTATGAAGTTACTAATCGCTATGGAAGATTAAGTGTAAGACCACTAAATAGAAAAAGACCTATTAGAATAGAAAGAGCATTTGGAAATGATTATAAAATTGAAAATATTAATAATAGAATTTTAACAACACATGTTGTGAAAGTTCCTTTTCCAGAAGCAAGAACATTAAAAGGAAAATATAAAAGTAAAACCAAGCTAAAAAATAAGAGAAAGATAACAGGTATTAGAGCTTTATATTTTCATTATTGTTATTTGTTAAAAATTTATCCTAGTAGAACTAAAAGAGTAATGTCAAAAGAGTTACGAGAAGATATAAAAAAGATGGATAGATTATCAAATGAAGCAAGATTTTTAAGTAAAGGTAATATTCAAACAGCAGAAGAACTTTTGAAACATAAGGAAACAACTATAAAAAAATTAAGTGAGTTACAAGGTACAAGAGATTATAAATATAAAAAACGAAAGAAAGCTAAAACAATTGAAGAAAGGGAGCAATTTCAAAATGAAATAGATGTATTAAATATAGAAATAAAAAATTTAAGAGAAGAAAAAGCTATGATAGAAGAAATTGAATTAAGAATCCCAAAAATAAAAGAAAATGTAAAAGAAATTTACGGAAAGAAAAAATTAAAACAAAGAGAAATAGAAGAAACAGAAAGGAGACATAGAAATTAATGAGTATATCAAGTGATTCGGCAGAACAGCTTATACGATTATATTTTGAGGGAGCAGAGTTTTTATTAAAAATATCAGGTAGTGCAACAAAAAATATAGTTGCAGCATTATATGCTATGTCAAAAGATAAAAAAGCAAGTAAAGGTAAAACTAGATTAGTAAATATGCTTAAAAGTGATAAAGAATTAAAGATATTTTCTATAAAAAAGAATGAAATGAAAATTTTTGCAAAACAAGCTAAAGGTTATGGAGTTTTATATTGTGCATTAATAAATAAAAAGAATAAAAATTTTGATGACATGGTAGATATAATGGTAAGAGCAGAAGATGCACCAAAAATTAATAGAATTATTGAAAGATTTAATCTTACAACAGTTGATAAAGCAAAAATCGTACAAGATGAAATAAATAAGGAATTACAAGAAAAAGGTAAAGATGTATCAGAAAATAGACCAGATAAAGGTGTTGAAGAAAAGAATGTTGATGACCAAATGATTGATGATATATTTAGTGAACCAATCCAAAAAGAGGAAAAGTTAGTCCCCCTCGTAGAGGAGATTCAGAAAGAAAATCTGTCAGAGAATTTTTCAGAGATCAAAAGACCTTTATCGGATGGGATGACCAAACCTATTGAGAAAAAATCAGTCAAAAAACAATTAGCCCAATATAAGGCAGAAGAAAAATTAGAAAATGAAATGAAAAAACAAGTAGAGAAAGCAAAAGAAACACTACAACCAGTAACAACATTAAAAGAACAAGTATCAAAAGTTCCAGTTTCTAAAATCCAAAAAGAGAAAGGAAAATAAAGAGTAATGAATGAATTAGATGAAGTTTATAATAATTATGATTCGCAAAATAGAGAATTTAGTAAAGAAGAATATGCAGAATTTAAGAAAAACGAAAAACAACAAATATATGAATTAATTGATAGAACAGCAGAAACAGTGGTTACAAATGGAGATGAGTTTCAAAAATATTTAGATACTCAAAGTAAATTTGAACAATATTCAGTAGGAAATGCTTTTTTAGTAATGGCACAAATGCCAGATGCAACACAATTAAGAGATTATGAAAGTTGGAGAAATAGTGGAGCATATTTGAAAAAATATCCTAATGCAGTAAAAATATTAGAACCAGGAGATACCTATATGAGAGAAGATGGTTCAATAGGAACAAATTACAATGTTAAAAAAGTATATGATATATCACAAGTAAATTCAAAACAGAAAAATAGACAAATGAGGTATAATGATAAGATTTTATTAAAGATATTTTTAAATAGCAGTAGTTCAAAAGTAAAAATAGTTGATGAAATACCAAACACAGAAAGAAAAGCATTATACGATTTAGGAACAGATACACTTTTTATTGCAAGAGGAGCAGAATCACCTAAAATATTTTATGAAGTTGCAGAAGAACTTGCAAAACAAGAAATAGGAGAAAATTCATTAGGAGATAATTATAAAAATTATTGTGTATCTTATATGCTATGTAAAAAATATGGTATTAATGTATCAAACTATAATTTTGAAGAAATAGCAACAAGTTTGAATAGTTTAGAAGCAAGAGAAATAAGACTAGAACTAGAACCAGTAAGAAATGCTATGGAAAGTATAAGTAATCGTGTATCAGAGCAAATACAAAAATTAACAAGAGAAAGTAAAAATAAGGAAAATGTGAGATAGGAGGAATAACTTTTTGGAAGAAAAAAGAATATTTGTTATAAATAGATATGATTACAATTTTTTATTAAATGTATTAAATGAATATCGACATCAATTATTAAGACAAGGAAAATCAACAGAACTTGTAAATGAAATGTTATTAAAGCTAATAAATACACCTATGCAAAAGAAAGCATTATTTAGGAGAGAAAAAGCAAGACATGACAGATAATAATAAAACAAATACAGTTTTATATATTATAGGAATAATTCCAGTAATATGGTTAGCCCTTTTAATAGCACCATATATAGATGGTGGACTAATTGAAATTGTAAAAGAATTTCCAAATGCAATATATAATCCATTAAGGATAACTTTTTGTGAAGAAAGCATAAAAGTTGTCCTTTTTTCTTTACTTATTTACTTTATGGGAATAAGTATTTATGAATCTACAAAGAAAAATTATAGAAGAAAAGAGGAACATGGTTCAGCAAAATGGGGAAATGCAAAAATTTTAGATAAAAAGTATAAACAAAATCCAATAAGTGATAACAAGATATTAACACAAAATGTAAAAATAGGATTAGATGGAAAAAAGCATAGAAGAAACTTGAATGTTTTAATATGTGGTGGAAGTGGAGCAGGTAAAACAAGATTTTATGCAAAGCCAAATATTATGCAGTGTAATTGTTCTTTTGTTTGCCTAGATCCAAAACGGAGAACTTTTAAAAGATACAGGAAATCTTTTAGAGAAAAAAGGGTATGAAATAAGAGTTTTAGACTTAATAAATATGGAAAAAAGTCATTGTTATAATCCATTAGTATATTTAAAAACAGATAATGATATCCAAAGATTAGTAACAAACTTATTTAAAGCTACAACTCCAAAGGGTTCACAAAGTCAAGATCCTTTTTGGGACACTTCAGCAAGTATGCTATTATTAGCACTTATTTTTTATTTAAAGTATGAAGCACCAGAAGAAGAGCAGAATTTTCCAATGATAATGGAAATGTTAAGAGCAGGAGAGGTTCATGAAGATGATGATAGTTATGCAAGTCCATTAGATAAACTATTTAACCAATTAGAAAAAAGAAATCCCTATCATATAGCAGTTAAGTATTATAGAGATTATCGTTCTGGTTCAGCTAAAACTTTGAAGTCAATTCAAATAACATTAGCTTCAAGACTAGAAAAATTTAATTTAAGTAGTTTATCAAATCTAGTTTTAATAGATGAATTAGACTTAGCGAGTATAGGAGAAAAGAAAGTAGCACTATTTGCACTTATACCAGATAATGACACATCTTTCAATTTTTTAGTAAGTATTTTATATACACAGTTATTTCAGCAACTTTTTTATATAGCAGACCATAAGTATGGAGGTAGCTTGCCAGTACATGTTCACATGGTTATGGATGAGTTTGCAAATGTAAGTTTGCCGAATGATTTTGACAAGATTTTATCTGTAATGAGATCTAGGTCAGTATCTGTTAGTATTATTCTTCAAAATCTTGCACAATTAAAAGCACTTTTTGAAAAACAATGGGAAAGTATTGTAGGAAACTGTGATGAATTTCTTTATCTTCGGTGGTAATGAACAATCTACACATAAGTATGTTAGTGAATTATTAGGTAAAGAAACAATAGATATGAATACTTATGGTAAAAGTTCTGGTAGAAGCGGTAACTATTCAACTAATTATCAAATTGGAGGAAGAGAGCTTATGACTCCAGATGAAGTAAGGCTACTTGATAATAAGTATGCACTTCTTTTTGTAAGAGGAGAAAGACCAGTAATGGATTTTAAATATGATATTTTAAAACATCCAAATGTAGTATTTACAACAGATGGAAAAGGAAAACCATATATACATGGAGGAACAGATAAAGCAAAAGCAACAATAGCTTTAAATGATGAAAATATACAAGACAATAATTATATTGATGTAGAAAAATTAAAAGATATTCAAGAATTAGAGAAAATAGGAAGTGATTATGAACTTATTACTTCTGAAGAATATATAGATAAATTTTTTAATGGAGGATTTTAAAATAAATGAGAAATAAATTAATTAATAATATAAAAAATAAAGTAAATAAACAATTTGCACTAAAATTAGCAAAAAGAAGTATGATTATAATTTTATATGTTATAGCATTATTTGTAGCACAAGCCTCACATGTATTTGCAGCAGATGAGCCATTAACTGTAATAAATAATCTTTCAAACTTTATATTTGGACTAATTAGAGCAGTTGGAATGATAATTTTAGGATTTGGAGTAGTACAAGTAG
This sequence comes from uncultured Clostridium sp., assembly GCA_948468685.1. Taxonomy (GTDB): domain Bacteria; phylum Bacillota; class Clostridia; order TANB77; family CAG-508; genus CAG-269. Next base: position 7,587 of record CAOKJC010000066.1, read on the forward strand.
GTATGTCATTAAAATCACATGATCCAAGTCAAAGAGCAAATGGTTTTATGACACTTGCAGGAGGAGTTGTGATAACATTTGCAAAAGAAATATTAAATATTATAACAGGTGGTTAAGATTTTTTAGAAGTAGATTATAAGAAAAAAGTAATCTACTTCTTTTACTTTTTTTACAAGGAGGTCAGAAATATAAAAGAAAATAAAAAATATCAAATAATTTATGCAGATCCCCCCTGGCAATATAAAGTGTGGTCAGAAAAAGGAAAAGGACACTCAGCAGAAAATCATTATAAAACGATGAATATAAATGATATTTGTAAATTGCCAATAGAAAGAATAACAGATGAAAATTGTATATTGTTTTTATGGGTTACATTTCCTTGTTTATTAGAAGGACTTAAAACAATGAAAAGAATGGGGATTTAAGTATAAAACTTGTGGTTTTACATGGGTTAAGAGAAACAAGAAAAGTGATAGTTGGTTTTTTGGATTAGGATATTGGACAAGAGCAAATGCAGAAATATGTCTTATTGGAACAAAAGGAAGAATTAAAAGAATTTCAAAATGTATACCACAAATAGTAGATACACACATAGAAGAACATAGTAAAAAACCAGCAATTGTTCGAGATAGAATAGTGAAACTTGTTGGAGATTTGCCAAGAATCGAACTATTTGCAAGACAAAAAGTAAATGGTTGGGATGTATGGGGAAATGAAGTAGAAAGTGATATAGACTTAATAAACTACCAAACTGAAAAGAGAGGAGAATGCAACATAAATGAGAAAACTCAAGAAATTAGAAATAACAGTAAAAGAAATATTAAAGAATGATGAACTATCAAGAAAAGATGACTGTTATTTAATATTACAAGTTATAAGTAAGCTATATCCTAATGAAATTGGAAAGAAATTTGAAACAGTAATGTTTCATGCAAAAAATAAAGGTATAAGTTTTGAAAGTATAACAAGATGCCGTAGAAAACTACAAGAGAAAAATCCAGAATTAAGGGATGAAGAAACAGTAAAAAATAGAAATAAAAAACAAAAGGAATATATTAAATATTCAGTAGAAAATTAGGAGGTGGTAAAGTAATGAGTGATAATTGGGTAGTTGGGAATTTGCAATATGCAATAGAAACATGGAACTCAAAATTATCAGAAATATGGACACTTGTATCACAATCGCCAGTTGATTTTAAAGGTGGAGCAATTTGGAATGTAATAACAAACATACATGGAGCAGTACAAGCTATTGCATTAGCATTACTTGTATTGTTTTTTGTTGTAGGAGTAATGAAAACTTGTCGGAAGTTTTCACGAAGTCAAAAAACCAGAACATGCTTTTAAATTATTCATAAGGTTCGCATTAGCAAAAGGACTAATTACTTATGGATTAGAGTTAATGATGGCTATATTTAAAATTGTTCAAGGACTAGCAAGTACAATAATGAATGCAGCAGGATTTGGAGGAACAACACAAACAGTTCTTCCAAATGAAATAATAAAAGCTATTGAATCATGTGGATTTTTTGAAAGCATACCTTTGTGGGCAGTAACTTTAATACGGAGGACTTTTTATAACAGTACTATCATTTATTATGATTTTATCTGTATATGGTAGATTCTTTAAGATTTATTTATATACAGCAATTTCTCCAGTAGCATTTTCAAGTTTTGGAGGAGAACCAACACAAAATATAGGAAAAAGTTTTATAAAAGGTTATTGTGCAGTATGTCTTGAGGGAGTAATTATAATGTTATCCTGTGTTATATTTTCACTTTTTGCAGCAAGTCCACCAGTAGTAGATGCAAATGCGACAGCTGTAACTATGGTGTGGAAATATATAGGAGAACTTATATTTAATATGTTAGTTCTTGTAGGTACAGTCAAAATATCAGATAGATTAGTAAGAGAAATGCTAGGATTATAATTAAAATTTTATTTGTTGTCCAGTTGTTTTATTGTGCATATTTCCATTTTCATCAAATGTAATGTCATCTATTGAAATATTGTTTTCTCTTGCTTTTTTTAGTTGCCATTGGACAAAGTCTGTTAGTGCTTCATCTTCTGAATTTGAACGAAACTTATTTTTAATGGCTTTTATCAAGGAAAAAATCCAACTTAAAGTAACAAGACCTATAAGAATATATAGACCAATTAAAACAAGTTGTTCATTTTTGCTTGTCCAATCTGTAAAAAGTGTACTAATAGTAGCTACTAGAAAATATATAAAAGGAATAGTAAGTCGAAGTTTTCCAGCAACTTTAAAAATAAGAGAAAGAACAGTCAATAAAATAGTTGTACTTATTAAAATAATAATACTTGGTATCATATTAAATCACCTCATGTGCTTAATTATACCATAAAAAAACAATATTACAATCTTAAAATAAAAAAGGAGGCAAAAATTGGAAGTAAAAATAAATAGAGAAATAAGAGAATACACTGAAAGTATATTTTTTGGACTGTCTATTCGACAGTTCATTTTTTCTATATGTGCATGTATTGTAGCAGTCATTTTGTATTTCATATTAAAACCATATTTTGGAATAGAAACATTAAGTTGGGTATGTATTTTAGGTGCAGTACCTTTTGCTGTATTAGGATTTGTAAAATACAACGGAATGACAGCAGAAAAGTTTATTGTAGCATGGATAAAATCAGAAATATTAACACC
>CAOKJC010000067.1 GCA_948468685.1 uncultured Clostridium sp.
ATGTTCCTGTAAGTATAATTTAAATTTTATTATAAAATATACAAAAATTGCTTAACTCATCTGTTACATTAATATATTTTAATTTTTTGTAAGTATTTAATTTATTGTATTTAAAATTTCATTATAATATATATAGTAACTTATAAGTTAAGCCGTAAGAGAGAGGATTATTGTATATGAAAGTAAAAACTTTGAATGGAAATTTAAATATCGTTGGTCATAATTTGAAAAAATATAGAAAATTAAAAAAATTTTCTCAACCTGAAATATGTCGCCAACTAGATTTGCTTGGTGTTACTATGTATAATTGTGATATTTATGAAATTGAGTATGGTAAGAAAACTGTTAAAGATTTTGAAGCTCTAGCCTTTTGTAAAGTATTAGGAATTACATTAGAAGAACTTTATTCAGATACAGATAAATATTATGAAGCTTAAAAAATGTGGAAGTTATTTAAGACCTCCACATTTTTTTAGTGTATATTGTAAAAATTTATAGAATGTAACAAATTTTAAAATATTCCTACAATATTTCCATTTTCATCTATATCAATACTCTCTGCTGATGGAATTTTTGGTAATCCTGGCATTGTCATTATTTTTCCAGAAATTGCAACAACAAAACCTGCTCCAGCTTTTAAATTTACTTCTCTTACTGTAATTTTAAAAGGTTCTTTACACTCTAAATTTTTGCTATCGTCTGAAAAAGAATATTGAGTTTTTGCAATACATACTGGCAAATCTTTATATCCTAAGCTTTCAATCCTCTCTATTTCTTGACTAGCTTCTTCTGAAAATTCTACTCCTTGTGCTCCATAAACTTCTTTTGCTATTTTTTCAATTTTTGTTTTTATATTGTCCTCTGTTTCATATATATATTTGAAGTCTTCTGGTTTTTCAGTTAATTTAACAAGTTTTTGAGCAATATCGATTGCACCTTCTCCACCTTTTGCCCATCCTTCAACAAGACTTACTTCAATTCCTTTTTCTTTTAAGCTTTCTTGTATGTATTCTATTTCTTTTTGAGTATCTGTATTATATTTGTTTATGGCAACTATAACATTTAGTCCAAACTTTTTATTTAGATTTTCTATGTGCTTGTATAAGTTGTCCATTCCATTTTTTAGTCCATCTAAATTTTCTTCTTGGATTTTATCTTTTTCAATCCCACCATGATATTTTAATGCTTTGATAGTTGCAACAATTACAACTGCATCTGGTTTTATTTCAGCTTTTCTACATTTTATATCTAAAAATTTTTCAGCTCCTAAATCTGCTCCAAACCCTGCTTCCGTAATAACATATTCACCTAATTTCATTGCCATTTTTGTTGCAATTATACTATTGCATCCATGTGCTATATTAGCAAATGGTCCTCCATGTATTATTGCTGGTGTATGTTCTAAAGTTTGTACTAAATTTGGTTTTATTGCATCTTTTAATAGAACTGTCATAGCTCCTTCTGCTTTTAAATCTCTTGCATATATTGGTTCTTGTTTTGAATTATAACCAATAATTATATTTCCTAATTTTTTCTTTAAATCTTCTATATCCTCTGATAAGCATAAAATTGCCATAATTTCAGAAGCAACTGTTATATCAAATCCGTCTTCTCTTGGTATTATATTTTTTTCCTTTGATAAACCAGTTTCTACTTTTCTCAATTGCCTATCATTTAAATCTACACATCTTTTCCATGTAACTTCTTGAATGTCTAATTCATTCCCGAAATATATATGGTTATCAATAATGCTTGATAGTAAGTTATTTGCTGAAGTAATTGCATGAATGTCACCTGTAAAATGAAGGTTTATATCTTCCATTGGGGCTACTTGAACATGACCTCCTCCTGTTGCACCACCTTTTATTCCAAATACTGGTCCTAATGATGGTTCTCTTAAAGCTAATATTGATTTTTTCCTAATTTTAGATAGCCCATCAGCTATTGCTATTGAAACTGTTGTCTTTCCTTCTCCTAATGGTGTAGGATTTATTGCAGTAACTAATACTAATTTTCCATTTTCTTTCTCTTTCAATTTTTCATATAATGAATTTGATATTTTAGCTTTATATTTTCCATAAATTTCAATATCCTCTTCATCTATGTTCAACTTTTCTGCTATTTTATTAATTCTTTCTAATTTTGTATTTCTTGCAATTTCAATATCAGTCATATACAACAACTCCTTCTACTATATTCTTAAATTATAAAATAATTTATATTTTAGCTAATAATGTTAATTTTAAAATTTAAGCAATAACTCCAACTATAATTCCAATTAACGCTCCCACAAAAACTTGTACTGGTGTATGTCCTAATACTTCAACTAACTTTTCAGAAACTTGTACTGTAGTCAATCCTGGAGTATCTACAATTTTATTTAATAATGCTGCTTGTTTACCAGCGGCTCTTCTGACACCACAAGCGTCATACATAACAACTAATGCAACTATTAATGAAAGTGCAAATATTGGTGTGTCAACTCCTTCATATTTCCCTATTAATGCTGTTATACTAGTCACTATTGCCGAGTGTGAGCTTGGCATTCCACCAGCTCCTATTATTCTTTTAAAATTTAATTTTTTTGTAGTTATTAAATCATATATTACTTTATATGACTGAATAAAAAACCATAATAAAATTGGTATATATATATATTTATTTTGTATAAAGCTAATTAAATCATTCACTTTTGATGTTCCCTTCTTATTAAAGATATTAATTAAAGACTATTTGTTACTAGTCAGTCTTAAAATCTATATAATAACTAAAATGTTGATATATTAATATTTTGAAGTTCAAGACCTAATGGTAGACCCTAGCTATGTTTTGAACAAAAAATATTAATATATCAGCAGTTTAATATTTTTATTATCTATAGCTAACTAGTAACGATTATTCTGTTGTAAAGTTTTTTTCTTCTATATTACCATCTTTTTCTAATAAAATTGTTATTTTCTTTTCTGCTTCTTCTAACATTTTATTACATTCTTTTGATATTTTGATACCTTCTTCAAATTTAGATATTGATTCATCCAGATTTAAGTTTCCTTTTTCAAGTTCTGTAACTATTTTTTCTAAGTTTTCCATGTTATCTTCGAAGTTTAGTTTTACCATTTTCTCTTAACCTTTCATTTTTTATTTGATAAACATTATATACTGTATATATGTTAGCATTAAAATAGCTTATTACAAAAACTATAATTTTAATAACTATTCTGTAATATCTTCTACTATGCCTTTCTTAACATCAACCATATATGTTACTATCTCTTCTAAATTTCCAGTTTTTCCTCTAACTGTAACTTTATAATTACCATCGTCTTGCAATTTTGCTTCAAAATTATATGCGTTTATAGAAAGTCCCCATTCTTTTTGTGCTAGTTCTATTGCCTTTTTTTCATTATTAAATTCTGTATTTTGATTATTACTTTCTTGTTCTTCTTTTCCTACAATAGTGTTATTAATTTCATTATTTCCTTCTATATTATTATTTCCTTCATTCTCGATAATATTTTCATTTGATACTTCGTTTTTATCTATAGTATTATCTGTATCATTTTCAACATTATTGTTTTTTTTATTTTCATTAATATAGTCTGACATGTTATCAATTTCACTTTTTTGATTATTTATGTTCTCCTTTGTTTTATTATTATTAGTTGCTAATATAATTCCTGTAATAATTGTTGCTATGACTACTATTCCTACTAATATTTTTTCTCCATTTGTCATTTTCTTTTTTTCCTTTCTCTACGCTTCGCTTCGTTCATCGTCATCCAAAAAATTCTTCGAATTTTTCGTCTGCTAAATCTTAATATAGGGTCATTCCTTTGTTTCGCTCATCGCAACTCAAAAATTTTTCAAATTTTTAAGTTTGCAAATCTCTACGCTTCGTTTCGTTCATCGTTATCCTATAATGTTTATGATAAAATTTCTGCTTTCATTTTACCATCTGTAAATCTTATATCTATTTTGTCTCCAATTTCTATATCTTTTATACTTTTTACTATTTCATTATTATTTTCAACAATTGTATATCCTCTAGTTAAAGTTTTTAAAGGACTTAATGTATCTAATTTTGATACTAATTCAATATATTTTGTTTTTTCTTCTTTTTGTTTGTTTCTTATGATATTTTCTAATTTTTTTATATATGTATCTATTCTTAAATAATTATCATTTATATTTCTTAATGGTTCTTTAAATACTCTACTTGATATGCATTTCTCATATCTTAATTTCATTATTTCTACTTTTTTTATTAATGCTAGTCTTAATCTATTTTGATATGTATTTATTTTTTGTTGAATTTCATATATATCTGGAACCGCAAGTTCAGCAGCTGCAGAAGGTGTTGGTGCTCTTAAGTCTGATACAAAGTCTGAAATTGAAAAGTCTGTTTCATGTCCTACTGCTGAAATTATTGGTATTTCAGAATTATAAATTGCATGTGCTACTATTTCTTCATTAAATGGCCATAAATCTTCTAATGAACCTCCTCCTCTTGCTAAAATTAATATATCAGCTAATTTGTGTTCATTCATTATTTTTATTCCTTTTGCAATTTTTTCTGCTGCTCCTTCTCCCTGTACAGGAACAGGTAACAATCGAATATATACATTAGGATTTCTTCGTGTACTTACATTTATTATATCTCTTATTACAGAACCTGTTTGTGATGTTAATACTCCAATAACCTTAGGCATTTTAGGTATTTTATTTTTATGTTTTTCATCAAAATATCCTTCTTGTTCAAGTCTTTGTTTTAATTCTTCATATTTTCTATAAAGTATTCCTATTCCATCTTCCTGCATAGCTTTTGCATAAATTTGATATACTCCATCTCTTTCATAAACAGAGACACTTCCGAACAATAAAAACTTTCATTCCATCTTTAGGTACAAAATCTAGTCTTTGTGCATATCCTTTAAACATTACACATTTTATTAATGAATTTTCGTCTTTTAAAGTAAAATACATATGTCCTGTGTAATGATTTTTGAAATTTGATATTTCTCCCTTTACTAAAATATTCTCTAAATACTCATCATTTTCAAACTTACCTTTTATATAATCATTTAATTGGCTTACACTTATTGCCATATTTTCATAATTCATATCTATATATCCTTTATAACACTTGCAAGAATTCCATTTACAAAATTCTTAGATTTGTCTTCACCATATTTTTTCGCAAGTTCAACAGCTTCATTTATTGCAACTTTATATGGAATATCATTGTATTTTATTTCATAAATTGCAAGTTTTAATATTGATAAATCCATTTTTGAAATTCTATTTAATTTCCATTCATCTTTTAAATTTTTTTCAATATTATTTAAAATTTCTTCTTTATTGTTATTGATTCCCAAAATGACACCTTTTATATATTTCTTAGCTTCTTCATCTTTTATTTCATTGCTTTCAAAAAACAAATCTATTTGTTCTTGTAAATTTTCAGTATTTTGAATTTCTAAACTATATATTAATTTGAAAGCATTTTCTCTAATTGCTGATCTATTCATTTTTTTCCCTTTCTCTAAATATTACATTCTATCTATAAATTTCTTTAATTTATTTTTTACCTCATCTTTATTTTGTTGTACATAATTTCCAACAAAAGCTCCTGCTATTATCAATAAAACTCCTACAATTAAAACATATAATCTTGTAGCTAATATTACTATTGCAATTATTATCCCTATTATTGCTCCTCTATATTGATTTATAAATTTTTTAAAATCTTCCATTTTGTATCTTTTACTCCTTTCTGCATTACTTTATTTGTAATAATTAAAATTTATGCTTCTTCCTTCTCTATTTTAGCTTGTTGTTTTTCTTGTATAGCTTTCTTTATAACAATATTAACTTCTTTTACATCTAAATCTGTTGTATCCTTTATTTTGTTTTTCACCTTATTTTGTAAATCAACTGATAAATCTTTTATTACAGCATCTGAACTTACTACTAAATTAATAAATATATTAACATTATTATCTTTGTCCAACTCTACTCTAGATGAAACTTCGTTAGTCATTTTATATTGTTTTGTAACAGTTTCAACTAGATTCTCAATTGTTTCTTTTGATATCATTATCTTTCCATTATCATTTGCCAAAAATATACCGTGTGTGTCTTTTTGTTCTTGCTTTGATGTTGGGTCAAAAAATATGCATCTTATTGATAACAATATTGCTATTATATTTATTAGTAATATTACTTTTGATGATGTATCAGATATTAATAATGATTTTACAATACTATGTACTATATCAATATCTAACCATCCAAATATTAATAAACTTGCTATTACTGCCATTATTAATATAACATTTGAATATATTATTAATGTGATTTTTTCTATAATTTTCATTTCATTTACCTCTCTTATTATTTAGAAGTTGTATGTTGGAAGTTGACATTAAGTTATTAATGTCTAACTTCTAACTTCTAAATTTACTATTCTTCTATATTTTTTTCTTCTTCTATTTCATTATTATCTTTTTCTTTTATTATATCTGTGTTAACACCTTGTACATGAACATTTACTTCTTCTACTTTAAATCCTGTCATTCCTTCAACTGCTTTTTTTACTCTATTTTGTATTTCAAATGCAACATCTGGTATTCTTGAACCATATTCTACTATGATATTAACATCTATTTTGGTTACATTTTCTGTCTTTTCAACTTTTATTCCTTTAGCTAAGTTTTTCTTTCCACTTAGCACTTCTGTTATACCTCCTGCAAAACTTCCAGACATTGATGCAACTCCTTGCACCTCTGATACAGCTACTCCTGCAATTACAGCTATAACATCATTTGATATTTCTATGCCATTTTCTTTGCTTTCTATTTCTGTTTCAACTTCCTCTTGTTTTACTTCTTCTTTAATTTCTTTTTCTTCCATTCAAAATCCTCCTTTTCAATTTTAATAGAATACGTTATTAGTATATCAATTTTTATCATCTTTTACAACCTTTTTAAAACTTTTTTATAAAAAATGGTTACTGGATAATGGGTTTATGGCAATATGTGTCTGCAACAAGCCTGCTAGCAAGGGAAAACGCACATATATGTTAAAATGATGGAAAATTTTGTGCATCTAAACTTGAGTATATAAAATCTTAAAGCCCAAAAAGAGGAATGTTCACGGGCAAACTTATAAATATGTGTACTTTTCATAAATTCCTCAGCTACCTTACATAACGTTAACAAATTCTAAAACTAAAACCACAACTATACCCGAAAACAGGACCCTTTATGGTTTTAGTTTAAGAATTTGTAACACTATTCCAGTCACATTCGTCATTTATTCAAAGTACACATATTTATAAGTTTGAGCCTGAGTGAAAGAGGCTCTTTTGGAGTTTTAGATTTTATGCGAAAGTTTGGCTTGTCCAAAATTTGAAATAGCTTTAACATATATGTGCGTTTTCCCTTGCTAGCAGGCTTGTTGCAGACACATATTGCCATAAACCCATTATCCAGTAACCAAAAATGGATATGATTAAATTCTTTACTACTTTAATCATATCCATTTTCTTAATTATTTACAATAAAAAGCTTTATTTAGCCTAGTAGAAATAGCAATTTTAGGCTTTAATTTTTCATTAGCATACTTAGGAATATGTTTATTCAAACCTTCTTTAAGCTTCTTTCCATTATCATATAGGTATATCAATGGAATTTCTCCTATTTTACTCATTGCTCCAAAATTGGTTGAAAATACCTCACAAACATTTGGATTTACTGGACATTTTTCTATAAAGATTCCTATAAATTTTTTTTGAAGTATATAATTTTCTTCTTGCCAACCATTAAAACTTATAATTCCATCTTGTTTCCGCATTTTCTTCCTCCTATAATAAAGACTTGTCTTTTAGTTTATTTATAATTTTACCAAATTGTGTTAAATAAGTCAATATCCTAGTTTTTTTTAATTTCGATTTTTAATTTATTTTCAACTTCTCTTTTTATTCTTTCTACAAATTTGTCAACTTCAACAATTTCATTTTCTGCACCTTCTCTTGAACGAACAGAAAGTGTATTTTCTTCTACTTCTTTTGCTCCAATTACTAACATATATGGAACTTTTTCAAGTTGTGCTTCACGTATTTTATATCCTACTTTTTCATTTCTATCATCTAAAACAACTCTAATACCAACTTTATGAAGTTTTTCTTCAACTTCTTTTGCAAAGTCAATTTGTGCATCTGTAATTGGTAATATTTTTACTTGTGTTGGTGAAAGCCATAATGGGAATGCTCCTTTTGTTTCTTCAATTAAGAAACATAAAAATCTATCAAATGAACCAAGTATTGCTCTATGAATTACAACTGGTCTATGCTTTTCTCCATCTTCCCCAACATATTCTAGTTTAAATCTTTCTGGTAATAAGAAGTCTAATTGACATGTTGAAACTGTTACATCATGACCAACTGCTGATTTTAATTGTACATCTAATTTTGGTCCATAGAATGCCGCTTCTCCTTCTGCTTCATAGAAGTTTACTCCTAATTCTGTTAATATTTCTCTTAATTGACCTTCTGCTTTTTCCCACATTTCGTCATCATCAAAGTATTTTTCTTTGTTGTTTTTATCTCTTAATGATAATCTAAATTCATAATCTTTGAATCCAAAATCTGCATAAACTGCTAATATTAATTTAACAACTTTTCCAAACTCTTCTTTTATTTGGTCTGGTCTTACGAATAAATGTGCATCATTTTGACACATTTCACGTACTCTTTCTAATCCACACACACTTCCACTATCTTCATATCTGAAGTCATGTGCTAGCTCACCGATTCTTATTGGTAAATCTCTATAAGAATGCATTTTATTTTTGTATATTAGCATATGATGTGGGCAGTTCATTGGTCTTAATACCATTTCTTCATTATCCATTTTCATTACTGGGAACATATCTTCTTTATAGTGGTCCCAATGTCCTGAAACTTTGTATAATTCAGTATTTGCAAGTGATGGTGTATATACATGTTGATATCCCATTTCTACTTCTTTATCTTGAATATATCTTTCTAATAATCTTCTTACTGTTGCACCATTTGGTAAATACATTGGAAGTCCTGAACCTACTAATGGACTTGTCATAAATAATTCTAAATCTTTTCCTATTCTTCTATGGTCTCTTTGTTTTGCTTCTTCTAATTTTTGCATATATTCATCAACTTGACTTGCTTTTGGGAATGATATTGCATATATTCTTTGTAACATTTTATTGTGTTCATCACCTCTCCAATAAGCTCCTGAAGATGATAATATTTTTATTGCTTTTACTTTTCCTGTTTTCATTAAATGTGGTCCTGCACATAAGTCTGTAAAATCTCCTTGTTTATAGAAACTAATTTCTTCTCCGGTCTTTCAGTTCATTAATTAATTCTTGTTTATATGGTTGATTTTCCATTAATTTTAATGCATCTTGTTTTGGTAATGCAAATTTTTCAATTTCAGTATCTTCTTTAATTATTTTTTTCATTTCAACTTCAATATTTGCTTTATCTTCATCTGAAAATGGTCTTTCCACATCAAAGTCATAATAGAAGCCATTATCAATGCTTGGTCCTATTGCAAATTTTACGTTTGGAAATAGTCTTTGTACTGCTTGTGCCATTATATGTGATGTTGTATGCCAATATGCTTTTTTTCCTTCTATACTGCTTTCAAATGTTTCTATGCTTAATTTACAATCTTCTTGTAATTCATATCTCAAATCTTTAACTTCTCCATTTACAGTTCCACATGTTGCCATTCTTGCTAGCCCTTCACTTATCTTTTGCGCTACTTCAATTATTTTTGCTCCTTTTTCTACTTCTAAAATTGAGCCATCTTTTAATTCTACTTTTATCATATTTTTCCTCTCTTTCTGTCCCATTGGGGATTTTTCTTTTTAAGTCAGCTGTTCAAGCTTTGCTTGTTACAGATGATTTATGCAGAATTTATGAAATAAATTCTGTATTCATTGTAAATTTAGGGACACGTCTTTATTTCATATTATGATTAAATCCATATAATACAAAAAAACTCCCATAGACTTTTACATCTATAGGAGTGCTATATATACACGGTTCC
>CAOKJC010000068.1 GCA_948468685.1 uncultured Clostridium sp.
ATAAAAGACAAAAATGATAGAGAATGGGTATGGGTAGAAGTACCAAAAACAATATATACAACAGCGACAAGTAGTACAGATTATGAAAATATAAAAAATGATTTAATAACATATGCAGGAGTATATAGAAAAGGTTCAGCAAGTCAAAATTATAGTTGGACAGATGAATGGTATAGTGGATGTGGAGTAGCAGATGCTTCAACATATACGACAATGTATAATAAAATGTTAAACAGTGTATATATAAATGGAGGATTTTGGATACAAAGATATGAAGATGGAACAGTTAGTATAACATGTGCTAATGCACAAATAAAAGCAAGTGGATATGCACCAGATTCAACAAAAACAAGTAGTTTATTATTTGGAATACAATGGGATTTAGTGTGTAGATATTTAGAAGGAAAAGAAGGATTAACGAGAGCGATGATAAATTTAGATAGTTCAAGTTGGGGACAATATGGTTCACTATCAGCAGGATTAGATAGAAACAAAAAAATGAATATCTATGATTTTGCAGGAAATTATTCAGAATTTACATTAGAAAAAACGACTATCAGCAGCTATCCATGTAGCCATAGAGGAGGCCGTTACAACGGTGCAGGTTCCAGCTATCCAGCTTCTTACCGCTACAACGATACCACTTCCTTTGCCGTTATCTACATCTCTTTCAGGTCCACTTTTTATTAATGTAGGACTGAGCTCTAAAGTCGTGACTTAAAAATTGTAAAAAAATTAATTTTAATAGTACAGATTATGAAAAGAGTAATCTAACGAATGTAATACGTTAGAGGTGAAAATTTTTGTTTAATCACTAAAATTTGACGAAGTCAAATAATTAGCGGCAAAACAAAAATTTTCACCCAAGCGGTGGCGCCACCCAAGCGGTGGCGTTTTTTGTGCTTTCAGCACAAAGAACGTCACCATCTACTAGAAAGTTCGAAGAACTTCAATAGTATATAAAAAGGGAGGAATCAAAAATGGGATTTAGTAAAATGATAGAATTATTACAAAAGAAAGATGAAAGAAAAATAATAGATGACAGTATAGTAATAGTAAAAATAAAACAAGAAGCAAAAGAAATAGAAAAATTCTTAAAAGAAAATTTAGAGCTAGAATTAAATAAAAAAACACAAATATTTAAAAATAAACAAGGAGTAAACTTTTGTGGATATAAAATAAATGAATATAGACTAAAAATAAGAGACAAAGGAAAAAGAAAATTAAAGAAAAAAGTAAAAAATTAAAAGAACAAATAAAATTGGGGAAAATTACAAGCAAAGAAGCACATAAATATTTAGCAGGCCATATGGGATATATAAAATACGCAAATACAAAAAACTTAGAAAATAAATTATTTTATTCAGAAATTGAACAATAGGATATATTTAATACCAAAAATTAAAAAATGAAATTTAAAATAAAGATTTCAAAATATTAGGGATAAATCGAAAACGACCAACAGCAACAATCCATGTAGCAATAGGGGAGGCAATTACAATAATACAGGTTCCAACAATCCAGCTTCTAACCGCAACAACAATGATCCTTCTAACAGTAACGACAACATTGGTTTACGCATTTCACTCTAATATTATTTCAGATTATATATTTTAAGGAATATATACAGTAAAAATATTAGTATTAAAGAGATTTATTCCTTCCTGAAAAGGTAAAAATGAATCAGTAATATTTATATTAGTAAGTTTATTAACTAAATATATAAATAATACGAATATACAGAATTATATTAATTTATAATTCTGTATATAAAATTATTAAGTTATTTAAAAAAAGTTATAAAGATTAGAAAGTATTTATCAATATAGGGGGAAGCAAAATTGAATATAGTTTATATACAAGGAAAAATAATAAATGATATAGAATTCAAATTTATAATTAGAAATAAAAATACATCAGTATCAATATTCAAGATACAACTTATGAATAATTCAATAGTAACAATAAAAGCTTATAACGAATTAGCAGATTATTGTTATAGCAAACTAAATAAAGAAGATATAATATTAATAGAAGGAGAATTAAATTCAAAGTTAGAAATAATTTCAAAAGCAATAGAAAAACTAGAATAAAAAAGAAAAAATAACTAAAATCAATCAATAAATAAATATTTATCACGAAAACAAAATTGACAAAAGCAAATAAATAAAATAAAAATAGTATAAAAAAGGAAAAAAGAGACAAAATAAAAATGTATAAAAAAGATAAATAAGTTATAAATAAAAATATAAAATAAAAAGAAAGAAGGTATAACATGGAAAAAGAAAAAATAGAAAGCACAATAGAAAACATATATGAAATAAAATATGAAATACTAGACCAAAAGGTAGCACAAAAGTTAAAAGAAAATAAATATAAATTAAAGAAAACAGATGAATATAAAATATTAGATGAGATAAAAGAAAAATTGTTAAGGAAACAACTAGAACAGTTATTAAAAGAAATAGAAGAAAACAATAGTATAAAGAATTCAATAATAATGAAAGAAATGTATAAACAAGGATTTATAGATGGAGTAAACTTAATAATAGACTGCAAAACAAAAGATTAAAACCTTAGATTTCCCTAAGTTTTTTACCATTTTTTAGCAAAATTGCTTGCAAATTTCAAGAGGTTTTAGTATAATACAAATGTATAAAAAAAGACGAAAAGAGGGAAAATAAATGGAAGAAACACCACAAAGAAGAGACGGAAAAATAATAGAGAGAGATATAGACAAAGAAATGAGAACAGCATATATAGACTATGCAATGAGCGTTATAGTATCTCGTGCACTTCCAGATGCTAGAGATGGTTTAAAACCAGTACATAGAAGAATATTATATTCAATGCACGAAGATGGAATAACATCAGATAAAGCATACCGTAAATGTGCAAACACAGTAGGGTCAGTTTTAGGACGTTACCATCCACATGGAGACAGTTCTGTATATGATGCAATGGTAAGATTAGCCCAAGACTTTACAATGAGATATCCATTAGTAGATGGACATGGTAACTTTGGTTCAGTAGATGGCGATAGCCCAGCGGCTATGAGGTATACCGAAGCAAGAATGTCAAAAATTTCTGAACTAATGCTAACAGATATTGAGAAAAATACAGTTAACTTCATGCCTAACTATGATGATAGACTACAAGAACCAACAGTTTTACCAGCAAGAATACCAGCACTATTAGTAAATGGTTCATCAGGTATCGCCGTAGGAATGGCAACAAATATACCACCACATAACTTGAATGAAATAATAGATGGAATTATAAAAGTTATAGACAATCCAGAAACAACAATAGAAGAATTAATGGAAGTAATAAAAGGACCAGATTTCCCAACGGGTGCAACAATTTTAGGAAAAGAAGGAATAAAAGAAGCATATACAACAGGTAGAGGAAAAATCACAATGAGAGCTGAAGCTGAAATTGAGGAAATGAGCGGAAATAGACAAAGAATAATAATTACATCTTTACCATATCAAGTAAATAAAGCAAAATTAGTAATGACAATAGCAGATTTAGCAAAAGAGAAGAAAATAGAAGGAATCTCAGAAGTTAGAGATGAATCAGATAGAAAAGAAAAAACAAGAGTTGTTGTAGAATTAAAAAGAGACGCAAGACCACAAGTTATACTAAATCAATTATACAAACATACTCAAATGCAAGAAACATTTGGAGCAATCATACTAGCCCTAGTAGATGGAGAACCAAAAATACTAAATCTAAGAGAATGTTTAGATTGCTTTATAAAACATAGAAAAGAAGTTATATTAAGAAGATCAAAATTTGAATTAGACAAAGCCCTAGCAAGAGCACACATTTTAGAAGGTTTAAAAATAGCATTAGATAATATAGATGAAGTAATAAACATTATACGTGCTTCATATGACAATCCAAAAGAAAGATTAATGGAAAGATTTGGACTTTCTGATATACAAGCTCAAGCAATATTAGATATGCAATTAAAACGTTTATCAGGATTACAAAGAGAGAAACTAGAAGAAGAATATAATGAATTAATGAAATTAATTGCATACTTAAAAGAAATATTATCAAGTGACACATTAGTATATAAAATTATAAAAGATGAGTTATTAGAAATAAAAGACAAATTTGGAGATGAAAGACTAACAAAAATAATGCCAGCAGCAGGAGAATTTGTTGCGGAAGACCTAATTAAAGAAGAACAAACAGTAGTAGCTTTAACACACTTTGGATACATAAAAAGAATGCCAATAGATACATATAAGAGCCAAAGAAGAGGAGGAAAAGGTATTACAGGAATAGCAACAAGAGAAGAAGACTTTGTAAAACAAATATTTACAGCATCTACACATGATACAATACTATTCTTCACAAATAAAGGAAAACTATATAGATTAAGAGGATTTGAAATTCCAGAAGCAGGAAGAACTGCAAAAGGAACAGCAATTGTTAATCTATTAAATCTAGATGCAGGAGAAAAAATATCAGCAGTTATACCAATCCAAAACTTTGCAGAAGGAAAATACTTGCTTATGGCAACAAAGAATGGACTAATTAAGAAAACAGCTCTTACGGAGTACAATTCCGCAAGAAGAACAGGATTACAAGGAATAACATTAAAAGAAGATGACGAACTTATAACAGTAAGACTTACGGACGGAGAGGATAATGTTGTACTTGTTACAAGAGAAGGAATGTGTATAACATTTGATGAAAAAGATGTAAGACCAATAGGCAGAGTATCACAAGGTGTTATAGGAATAAGACTAGATGATGGTGATGAAGTAATTGGAATGGAATCAATCATAACAGGTGGAAAAGCAACACTTCTTACAATAACAGAAAATGGATTTGGAAAAAGAACAGAATTAGATGAATATAGAGTTCAAATAAGAGGTGGAAAAGGAGTAATTACTTATAAAATTACACCAAAAACAGGAAAACTAGTTGGAGCAAGAATTGCAACTGAAGAAGATGATGTAATGTTAATAACAGATACAGGAACTATTATAAGACTAGAAGTAAAAGATATTAGTGTTCTAGGAAGATCAACACAAGGTGTTACTTTAATGAGAACTAATGATGGTGGAAAAGTTGTAAGTATTGAAACATTGACTCCAGATATGAAAGAAACTGTTGAATAAAAACATCTATAAAAAACGTGAAAAAGTGCAACGATAAAATAAAGTTGCACTTTTAGTATATTATAGTAACTATTTCATTATATAAAAAATGTGAAAAATGTGAAAAATGTGAAAAAACATCTATTAAAAACGTGAAAAAAATAAAAAAACACATATAAAAAACGTGAAGAATAGTTGACAAAGTAATATTTATATCATATACTTAAAATTAAGAGGTATAAAAATGAAAAGAAAAATTTATGAAGAATTATTAAAATGGAAAAATACAGATATGAAAAAGCCATTAATGATTATAGGAGCAAGACAAATAGGAAAAACTTATGTAATTAAAGAATTTTGTGAAAAAGAATTTAAAAAAAATATATACATTAATTTATTAGAACATTCTGAAATAATAAAAATATTTAAACAAGAAATAAATACAACAGAAAAATTTAACAGAATGAAAATATATTTAGATATAGATATAGATATAGAAAATACTATTATATTCTTTGACGAAATTCAAGAATCAGAAGAATTAATAAGCTCACTAAAATATTTTAATGAAAGTAAAGAAAAATATAAAATAATTTGTGCAGGAAGTCTATTAGGAGTAAAATTAAAAAGAATGCATACATCATTTCCAGTAGGAAAAGTAAAAATGCTAAACATGTATCCAATGGATTTTGAAGAATTTTTAATAGCAAATGGAAATAAAGGATTAATCGAAGAAATATATAAATGTTATAATAATAATGAAGCAATAGACCCAATTTTACATGAAAAAGCTTTAAATTTGTATAGATTGTATTTATGTGTAGGAGGAATGCCAGAAGCTATAAAAGATTTATTTAATAATGAGAAAGATATTTTAAAATTTGATAAAACTATAATAGAAGATATCATTAATTCATATTTAAATGATATGAACAAATATGTTCAAAACAAATCAGAAACTGTAAAAATAGAAAAAATATATAAGTCTATACCAGCACAATTAGGAAATCAAAGCAATAAATTTCAATATGGAAAAATTTCTACAGATGCTAGAAAAAGAGATTACGAGATAGCATTAGATTGGCTGCTCTCTAGTACAATGGTACATAAATCTACAATATTAAATAAAGTAGAAATTCCACCACTTCGGATTCATTATTGATGACCATTTTAAATTATACTTAAGTGATACAGGAATCTTATTAAATTTATTACAAGTAAAATATAATGATATAATATTAGATAGACTTTTACAATATAAAGGAATTATTGCAGAAAATTATGTTGCAACACAATTATTAGTAAATAAACATCCTTTAATATATTGGGAATCTGGAAATCAAGCAGAAATAGATTTTATAATATATAATGATGATGGAATAATTCCAATTGAAGTAAAAGCAGATAATAATATATCAAGTAAAAGTTTAAAAGTATATATGAATAGATATAAACCTAAATATGCTATAAGAATTTCATCTAAAAATTTTGGATTTGAAAACAACATAAAATCAGTTCCACTATATGCCGCATTTTTAATAAAATAAGCAATTGACATAATGTGTAATTTGGCGTATAATTAGAATGTAACTAAAATCAGAAATATTGTTTTCATCATAAGGAGGATAATTTATGTTTGTTGCATTAATGGGAATATTAATACTAATAGTAATGATAGGAAGTATATGTCTTATAGATGTATTACGATATATACGGAGCAAAATAGGCTGGAAAACATCAGAAGAAGGTAAAAATATTGTAAAATGGTGTAATATAGGAATTGGAATATCAGTAGTTATCATGATAGCAAGTGCAATACTTTCTTTACAATATTTTTGTATAGCATTATTTACAATAACAATTAATTAAATTATTCAACAGAAAACAAAAAAGTGCAACAATTAAATAAAGTTGCACTTTTCTCATTTTTTAAATCGTAAATCATCTCCAAAGAAATAATAAATATCATAATAACCAGCTATCCTAGAACCAATTCTTTCCTCATAATTTTTAAAAATATCATTAATATTCAAATTAGTAGAAATAATAGTTTTAGTAATTTTATTATTTAAATTTAAAATTCTAGTATTTAAAATAGTAAATAATTCACTAAGCTTCATACTATTTAAACTTTCTGTACCCAAATCATCAATTATCAATAAATCACAATCAAGTATAGACTGATAAAAATCAGAGCCTAAATTTTTTTGCTTATTCATCTTATAATCTATTACGCTTTCAAGCAATACAGGAGCTGTTTGATAAATTACAGTTTTACCTTTTTTTAATAATTCAGAAGCAATACAATTTGACATAAAAGTCTTACCGTAAACCAGTAGAACCAACAAATAGTAAATTTTTATAATTAGAATTATCAAAATTATTAATAAAATCTATACATTTGTTTTTAATATTTACAATATTTCTTCTAGGAGAAATATTAAATCTATATTTTGCTAAATCAACTTCATCAGAAAAAATTAATTCATTAAAGCTATTAAAATTTTCTTTTTTCAAATTATACATATTTGACTTATTAAAAGAAATATCTAATAATTTTTGTTTTAAACAATTACACATAGTTGTTTTATAATTATTATCTAAAATAAATCCAGTATCATTACAAACTTTACATTCATAAAAAGGTTTTAAGTAATCTAAGCTATAATTATTTTGAAATAAAATTAATTCTTTCTCTTTCTTTAAATCAGAAATTCTTTGTTTCAAATTATCAACAGTAGAAGAAGCTGAAGAATTATTTAAAATACTTTTAGCAGTATTAATTGCAAAACTATTTAAGTCTCTATCTATTTCTTCTAAACGAGGAATTAATTTATATAAATTTTGTTTTCTTCTATCTAAATCTAATTCAGCATTTAATTTTTTTTGTTGATATTCTTTTAATAAAGAATTTAAAATATCATTTGCCATTAATTATAACGTCCTTTCTTAGAGATAAAAATAATTATTTATCATTATTATTTACATCTATATTATTATTAGCATATAAAAAGTCTAAATTATTATATTGTCTTTGTTCATAATTTGCCTTAGAAACTTGAGACTTCATTTCTTTTAAATCTTTAGATTGTTTTTTACGTTGCTCTAAAAATGCTTCTATTTGGTCAGGAGTTTTTAGACTTCTTTCATGCCAGTCTGTGATTATACTATTTATGTATTCAAAAGTAGGATTTTGCTTATAAGTAGTTCTTTTTAAAGCAATTTCAATAATATTCATATCATATCCAAAATCTAAATACCAATTTTCAATATAAGCTTCTTCATATTGAGTAAGACCATTGTGTTTTCCAAGTTTTTTTGCAATAAGACTTTTTAATTTTTTCAATTTTTCTTGTTTTAGATCATATGCATCTAAATCACTCCAAGTTTGAATCTTGCTAGCTCCCCAAGCTTCAGCAACAGCTTGTACATAATTTTTATGTAGAGCAGAGCGTTTATAACAATAATCAAACAAAGCAATCATAACTTGGTCATCAAAATTATATTTTCTAAACCATAAATCAATATCATTATACCATGTTGGTCCCATAATACCTTGAAAATACATATTATTAATATGCTCAATAGCTTTTGCTCTTGCTTGATTTTTAGAAACTTGCTCAATCGTTTCTTTAGACTGAGTTAAATTTGGTTTATACAAATTATTTAATGTTACTTCTTGTAAATCTATAACTATAAATCCAGTTGTTTTTCCTAAAATCAAATTATTATCTTCTAAATATTTTATACCATCATTTATTATTTTTACTGGTAAAGATAATTTTTTGGATAAATCATTTATTTTTGCATCTTTTTTAAATTTAGATAAAAATACTAAATGTAAGTAAATTTTTAAATAATCACCAGGAATTTGAGGTAAATGTTCTGCAAAAAATATATCTGGTATTACTGTTTCAGAAAATAATAACTGTTTATCATTTTGTTCTATTTTCATTTTTAAAACCTCCTATGAAAAATAAATGATTTTTTCGAAATTTGTTAGTATAGTATAAATCCTCACAAATTTACATTATACTGATTATAACTTTTTTAGACAAAAAATTCAAGGATTTTTATTAAAAGTTATTTTTCTATTATCCAACTTTTTAATATTATTTATACTATTATTGTTTTGTAAAATAGAATATTGTTTTTTAGCAATTTCATTTAATCTTTCTAATCTTTTACTTTGATCTATTCCTTGATTTATCATTTCAGCATTTAGATTTTCTAAATTTATTAAAATTATTAATTATAGTATAGTTGCATAATCTCTAATATTTCCATTTAAATTAGGATTTTTAGTTTTCCATTCTTTGGAGGTCATACCAAATAAAGCGACATTTAATATATCAGCTTCATTTGCATAAATAAATTGTTTTTGATTTTCAGTTAAATTAGGAATCAAATTTTCCTTTATACTATCTGTTTGTATTTTATAATTAGTCTTAGCTAATTCTCTTCTAACAGACCAATCAACTTTATTTTGATAACTTTCGTTTTGCTTTAATCTTTCAAATTCTTTTATTAGGTGTAGTTTAAAGGTAGCATCAATCCAAGAAGCGAATTCTAAAGCTATATCTGGATGTGCAAAAGTACCACCATCATATTTCCCTCTTTATTTCCAACTCTCATAATACCAATCAAATTATCTTTTACATTAATTTGTGTTTTTAAATCCTCTTTTTTAATAAAAATCACCTCAATTCTTTAGAAAAAATTTAAAATCTATTTATTATTTTATTTTTGATAAAATAATAATTTTTGTTTTAATAAAAAATTAAAAATATATTTAAAAACATAAATAATACTTTCACCATTAAATCCAGATATACTAAATAGAAATAAAGGAAAACAAA
>CAOKJC010000069.1 GCA_948468685.1 uncultured Clostridium sp.
TATATAGAAGAGTTATAAACAGAAATAACAGATTAAAAAGATTATTAGAATTAGGTGCTCCAGAGATAATTGTAAGAAACGAAAAAAGAATGTTACAAGAATCTGTAGATGCATTAATTGATAATAGTAGAAGAGGAAAACCTGTAACAGGGGCTGGAAATAGAGCTTTAAAATCTTTATCTGATATGTTAAAAGGAAAACAAGGTAGATTCCGTCAAAACTTATTAGGTAAGAGGGTTGACTATTCAGGACGTTCTGTTATAGTTGTTGGACCAGAACTTAATATTTATCAATGTGGTCTTCCAAAAGAAATGGCTGTTGAATTATTTAAACCATTTGTAATGAAAGAATTAGTTGGAAGAGGAATAGCTCAAAATATAAAAAATGCTAAAAGAATGGTTGAAAGATTAAGACCAGAAGTATGGGAAATATTAGAGTATGTTATAAAAGATCATCCTGTAATGTTAAACCGTGCTCCTACACTACACAGATTAGGTATTCAAGCATTTGAACCAGTATTAGTTGAAGGTAGAGCAATTAAACTTCACCCATTAGTTTGTGAAGCGTTCAATGCTGACTTTGACGGTGACCAAATGGCAGTTCATTTACCATTATCACCAGAAGCACAAGCAGAAGCAAGATACTTAATGCTTGCAACAAACAACTTATTAAAACCACAAGATGGTAAACCAGTTGCGGTACCTAGACTAGACATGATTTTAGGAAGTTATTATCTAACAATGACATTAGAGGGCGAATTAGGAGAAGGAAAATATTTCAAAGATCCTGAAGAAGCAATAATGGCATATGAAAATAAAGAAGTAAGTATGCATGCTAAGATATTTGTTAGAATAACAAAAGAAATCAATGGAGAAATTAAATCTAAGAAAATAGAAACAAGTGTTGGTAGAATTATATTCAACCAAGGAATACCTCAAGATTTAGGATTTATAAATAGAGAAGAAGACCCATTCCAATATGAAATAAACTTCCCAGTAGTTAAGAAAACAATGGGACAAATAATAGACAAAGTAATAAAAGTACATGGAGTTGTAGAATCAGCAGAAGTAATTGACTATATAAAATCTTTAGGATTTAAATATTCAACACTTGCAGGTATTACATTCTCAATGAGTGATGTTAAAGTACCAGAAGCTAAAAAAGGATTATTAGCGGAAGCTGATAAACAAATCGAAACAATTAGAAAACAATATGCAAGAGGTTTAATTACTAATGATGAAAGATATAACTCAGTAATTAAGGTTTGGGAAAATGCTACAAAGAAAATAAGCCAAGCAATGGAAGAAAACTTTGAGGACTTAAACCCAATATATATGATGGTTAAATCTGGAGCCAGAGGTAATATGAACCAATTAAGACAAATTGCAGGTATCCGTGGACTTATGGCTAGTACAACAGGTAAAGCAGTAGAAATTCCTATCAAATCATCATTTGCAGAAGGACTAGATGCTCTAGAATACTTCATTTCTGCCCATGGGGCACGTAAAGGACTTTCAGATACAGCTTTAAGAACAGCCGATTCAGGATATTTAACAAGAAGATTAGTTGATGTATCACAAGATATTATAGTTAGAGAATATGATTGTGGAACACATGAAGGTCTAGTAATTTATGATATTAAAGACGGAAATCAAGTAATTGAGAAAATGCAAGAAAGAATGGTTGGTAGATTTGCTGTAAATGATGTATATGATCCAAATACTAAAGAACTAATTGTTGACACAGAAACTATGATAACAGATGAAATAGCTGACAAAATAGTTGAAGCAGGAATAGAAAAACTAGAAGTACGTTCAGTTCTAGCATGTAGATCAAAACATGGTGTATGTCAAAAATGTTATGGTATGGGATTAGCAAGAAGAAGTCTTGTATCAATAGGAGAATCAGTAGGAATTGTAGCTGCACAATCAATTGGTGAGCCTGGTACACAGCTTACTATGAGGACTATCCACTCTGGTGGTGTTGCAGGTGTAGCAGATATTACACAAGGTCTTCCTAGAGTTGAAGAATTATTTGAAGCTAGAAAACCTAAGGGAGTTGCAATTATTACAGAAATTGCAGGTAAAGTAAAAATAAAAGAAACTAAGAAGAAAAAAGAAGTTGTCGTTACTTCTAATGATGATTCAAGAACATATACAATACCATTTGGTTCAAAAATGAAAGTAAAAGATGGAGATATAGTAGAAGTTGGAGATCCATTAATAGAAGGTTCTATAAACCCATCAGAAATACTTACATTAAAAGGACCAGAAGGAGTTTATGAATATTTAACATCTGAAGTTCAAAAAGTATATAGAAACCAAGGTGTTGATATAAATGATAAACACGTTGAAGTTATTGGTAGACAGATGCTTAAGAAAGTTAGAGTTGAAGATAATGGAGATACTGATATGTTCCCAGGTTCATTAGTCGATATGTATGATTTTGAAGACAAAAATAATGAAGCAGTTGCTGAAGGTAAACGTCCAGCAACAGGACATAGAGTATTACTTGGTATTACTAAAGCATCTCTTGCAACAGACAGTTTCTTATCAGCAGCATCATTCCAAGAAACAACTAGAGTTCTTACAGAGGCTGCAATCAAAGGTAAGACTGATGATTTAGTTGGATTAAAAGAAAATGTTATCATTGGTAAGTTAATTCCAGCTGGTACTGGTATGAAGAGATATCAAGAAACTCATATTAATACAGAGAAGAAAGAAGAAGAGGTCCAATAGTGTCCCATTGGGGACGTTTCTCTTTGGGACATTTTTAAGATAGCCGTTAGAGCGAAGCGAGTTACAGATATCTTATGCAGAATTCATGAAATGAATTCTGTAAACATTAAAAAAGGGGACACATCTTATGAAAATATTGAGAAAATTTGTATTTTCGACAATCTTTTCGGGTTTTATATAAATAGAAATGTTATAATATTATGTATAGTATTATAACATTTCTGTTTTTTGTTAATAATATATACTAGAAAAGAGGTGCTTATGTTTTTATTTATTTCAGGAATTTTATTTTTTCAAGAATTATTTTTATGGATCTTGTTAATTCAAAGTAAAAGATGTAAAACAGATGAAGAACAGTTTGCAGAAGATAATTTGCAAATTCAGTATTTGAAGAAGTTTCGAAAGTAAAAAATAAGAGTTGATAATGATTATTTATAATTTGTAGCTATTTATGACTAAATATTAATAAAATTTGAATCTTTACTTGATTTTCGTAAAAATTAATTATATAATTCTATATAAAGTCAATATTTAAAAGGAAAATGATTATGGATTATAAAGAAAAGTTTATGAAAGAAGCTCTAAAGGAAGCAAAGAAAGCATCTGATAAATTAGAAGTACCAGTTGGTGCAGTAATTGTAAAAGATGATAAAATTATAGCAAGGGCTCACAATTTAAAAGAAACTAAATTTGATACAACAAAACATGCAGAAATATTAGCAATTCAAAAAGCAAGTAAAAAATTAAATTCTTGGAGATTATTAGATTGTGAAATGTATGTTACATTGGAACCATGTTCAATGTGTACAGGAGCATTGATTAATTCAAGAATAAAAAAAGTATATATTGGAGCGAATGATGAGAAAACTGGGGCAGTAGGTTCTGTATTTAATTTATTAGAAGATTATACTTTCAATCATAAGGTTGAGATTGAAAAGGGAATTTTAAAAGATGAATGTGAGAGTATATTAAAGGAATTTTTCAAAAAATTAAGAGAGAGTAAAAAACAAAAATAGTAATAAGAATGTAAAAAAATGCTAAAATCAATAGTTTTAGCATTTTTAAACTTTGCTCCTAATCGCTTCAATTTTACTATTTAAATTTTCTATATCTGAAATTCCTTCAACAGGTTCATCAGAAATATTATACTTTTCTTTTATTTTAATTATTCTTCTAATACTTCTATTAATTTGATTTTCTTTAATTTTTCCTTTTTTAATTAAATGTGTAATTTTTTCTAAAATGCGAATTTCTTCAGTATGACTAAATCTAAAAACAATAATATCATTTCCAGCTTTAAAAGCTTTTTCGACAGCTAAATCAGCACCATATATAAGTTTTATAGCTTTCATTTTTAAATCATCTGTAATTATAAGACCTCTAAATTTATATTTTTTTCTTAAATATGTTGTAATAAATTTTCTTGATAATGATGCAGGATAAATACCAGTTATTTTTGGTATTAGTAGATGACTTACAAGTATTGCATCAGCACCTTGCTTAATTGCTTGTTCAAATGTATACATATCTTCATTTTGTAAATCTTGAATACTAGAATTTATTACTGGTAACAAGGCATGAGAGTCTTGTTTGGTTGCACCATGACCAGGAAAATGTTTTATAACTGAAACTATACCTTGATTTTGTAATTCTTTCATAACAGGTATTGCATATTCTATAACTTCTTCTTTAGTTTTTCCATAACATCTATCACCAATAGGATGTCCATCATTAAAACGTTTAATATCTAATACAGGAGCAAAATTTAAATTGAAACCTGACTTTTTTAATAGTTCTCCTGTTATTTTTGCAGAATCAATGATATTCTCTTTATTATTAAGAGAGGCTAATTTATTTGCAGGTGGTAAATTTTTTATTTCTGGTGGCATTCTATTTACTCTCCCGACCTTCTTGGTCTATTGCAATAAATAAAGGAAGTATATTTTCTCTATTTAGACTTTTTAAATCATTTATCAATTTAATCATTTCTTGATATGTATTAAAATTCTTTCTATACAAGATTATTCCACCAATCTTATATTTAGTTATCATTGTTTTAATTCTTTCTGTTATATAGTTTGTGTCTAGTCCAATCATTATCATTTGCCCAACTTTTTCTGTTAAATTTAATTCTTCTAATTTCAATATTAATTACCTCTTGTTTTTATTTCATTATAGCATTTATAAATAATACCTTCAATATTTTTATATGAAGTTTTTGCAAAAATAAATTATTAGAATTCGACATTATGTAAAAAAGTTACCAGTAAAAAGGGATGATTTTATTGCTCTTAAAAATTACAAAACATATAATGAAATAAATCAAAAGAAGAAGGAGAGAAAAAAACAATGAAAGTAAAGAGAAAAATTTTATTATCAACAATAGGAATATCAACGGTATGCTTGATATTAAGTCCAATAAAATCAAAAGCAGCATTACAAGCAAATGGAAATCCAGGAAAAACAGACCTAATAAATAATTGGTTAATAAATATAAGAAGAATGGAATCAACAGGAGGAACATTAGGATTAACAGGAGGAGTAAATATCAATTAAAATAAAAATTATATAAAAAATGTTCTAAATACTTGATATTTAGAATATTTTTTTATATAATGGAACAAATCCTCAAAATATAATTATATTTCGAGTTACCTTAAAACAAAAAATCTACAATCATATATTTATGATGAGCGAAACGAAGTGTAGAGAAAGGTAGTATTATGAAAAAATTTTTATCAAATTACAAATCAACAATTATTCTTTTAGTTGCTATAATTGTTGGTAGTATCATTGGACTTGTGTTCAAAGAAAAAGCAACTATATTAAGTCCTTTAGGGGACATATTCTTAAATCTATTATTAGTTATCATTATTCCACTAATATTTTTAAATATAACAACAGCAATATCAAAAATGAAACAACCAAAAAGGTTAGGCAAAATAATTGTATCAATAATTGCAGTATTTTTAATAACATCAATAATTGCAGTATTAATAGGATTTGCAAGTTCATATTTTGTAAAACTTGTCAATAGCGAAGATGGAAAAGAAATAAGAACTTCACTTGAAGAAGTAACAGATGGAGAAGATGAAGAAGAAATTTCAATAGCACAAAGAACAGTTAATTTAATTACTGTAAATGATTTTTCTAAATTATTATCTAAGGATAATGTAATTGCACTTTTAATATTCTCAGTAATAGTAGGAATTGCAATTAACATGTCAGGAGAAAAAGGAGAAGCATTTAGAAAAGTATTAGAATCAGCAAATGTTGTTATGGAAAATATAGTAAAAATAATAATGTATTATGCACCAATAGGTTTAGGATGTTATATGGCATCATTTATAGGTACTTTTGGAAGTACAATAGCAGTAGGATACTTAAAAACATTTATAGTGTATTTGATAGTATCATTAATATTCTACTTTGTAGTTTATACAGTTTATGCTTTTATAGCAGGTGGAAAAAGAGGAGTAGTAGCATTTTGGAAAAATATTATTCCTGCAACACTTACAGCGATAGGAACATGTTCAAGTGCAGCATGTATACCTATAAATATTAAATCAGCTGAGAAAATGGGAGTTCCAGAGGATATTGCAGAAACAACAATACCATTAGGAACAAGCTTCCACAAAGATGGTTCAGTAATTGGATCAGTGTTTAAAATAATGTTTTTAGTTGGACTATTTGGAACAAGCTTAGCAACAGCAGGAGAAGTATTTGGAGTACTAGGAGTTGCATTAATAGCTAATTTATTAATAACGGCAGTTCCAATTGGTGGTGGAACAATTTCAGAAATGCTTATATTAACAATGATGGGATATCCTGTTAGCGCATTACCAATTTTAACAATAATTGCAACAATAATAGATGCACCTGCAACTGTTTTAAATGTTGTTGGAGATGATGTTTCTTCAATGATGGTTGCGAGACTTGTTGATGGTAAAGAATGGATGAAAAAATAATTAATTAAAAATATAGAAATAAAGATTTAAGAAATAAAATGTTGATATAGTAATATTTTCCGTTTGAAACATAGCTAGGGTCTACCTAATGGTCTCAAACGAAAAATATTATATATCAACATTTTAATATAATTTTACATATTTTTATAAAACTATTACAAAAAGTAAATCTTAAAAGTGAATAATTTCATTATAAATTTCAATAGCAAAATTGTCAGTCATTCCAGAAATGAAAGATATTATAGACTTATAAAAATCAGTTGGAATATCAATTGAAAATAAAACTTTATTTTTAAGTTTCAATTCATCTCTGTTATTGAAATCGTAGTAATTCTGCATGAAACAAATAAATGTTGTACACAGTTTTGGATAAGTTTTTGTTAAAGCTTGCAAATTATTTAAAGTATTTGGACCATCATATGTTGACTTTAATAAATCATAGATTTCATTAATAACTATATTAAAAAATCTATTTGATGGTTTAATTCGAGGACATCCATAAATATTTTTGTAGTTAAATTTTTTAATTTCATTCATAAGATGTAATGATTTTTCTGAAAAATGTAAACCTTTTTCAGGAGATGAGTTTTCACATAAATCATAAATTAAATTATTTGTTATAACAGTATTATTTATAGGTTCGTCGTTTTCATCAATATTTAAAAGTTGATATAATTCTTCCAAATGACCATCCAAAATTCCTAGAGTAATAGCATCTTCAATATCACGACATATATAAGATATTTTGTCAGATATTTTTACTACACATCCTTCCCAAGTATATGGGGCATATTTGTTTGGATAAGTGTAGTCTTTTAAATCGATAAAATCCTCTCTAGGTTTTAAATAATTTTCATCAATTTCACCACAATGAGAAATTATGCCATCTCTAACTGCATATGTTAGATTCAAATTTTGCATAAACCCACCATTATCTTCTAATAATTCCATATTGTCTACTAAATTCAAACCATTTTGTTCATGCCAAAATGGAATGCCAATGTCTCTTTTTGATATTTGAGATAATACTTTTTCTCCTTCATGTCCAAAGGCACTATGTCCCATATCATGAGCTACTGATATTGCTTTTGTTAATTCAGTATTTAAACCTAGATTTTGAGCAATTGTATAACTTATAGATTCGACATGAGTAACATGCTCGATTCTTGTACAAATATGGTCATTTTCTGGTGAAAAGAATACTTGTGTTTTGTGTTTTAATCTTCTGTAACCATTACTGTGTATTATTCTTGTGTAATCTCTTTGAAAAGGGTCTCTCATATCGTTATTTCTTTGATAAAGGTAATTTTCTCTTTGAGTCATATTATTCCAATTTGGGTTTGTAGATACTGCTGCATAGTTTTCAAATTTTTTCATAGATTACCTCCTTAAGATTTATGATATTTGTTAAATGTTATTAATGAATAACATATTCAAATAAGAATATGACTATTATATCACAAAAAAGTAAAAAAATCTATAAATTCCATTGAAATAGAAGAAGTTAAATAGTATAATTGTTACAATTCACAGCCTTTTCAATAATACATATAAGTGTTGAATATGTAATATTTGAAATTTCCGTTCTTCAAGGCGCTTTAGACACTAAATATTCGAAGTTTAGATACACACTATAATAATTGAAGTGAATAGAAATTAAAGGTCGAACTCAATTTGAAATATTACATATTCAACATTTTATTAGTATATTTAGAGTTTAGTTGTGAATTGTAACGTATAATTCAAATGGAAGGTGTTAAAATATGAAGTTAATATATATGATGGGAAAAAGTTCATCAGGAAAAGATACTATTTATAATATATTAAGGCAAAAAATGGATGTGAACATATATGTAATGTATGCAACAAGACCTATTAGAGATGGTGAGATTGATGGTATAACATACAACTTTATTAGTCAAGAGGAGATGCAACAATATATTGATGGTAAAAAAGAGAGAAAAGTTATAGAATATAGAACATATCAAACTGAATATGGACCATGGACATATGCAACAATTAATGATGAACAGTTTAATAGTGAGAAAGACATGTTAATGTTAGGAACATTAGAGTCATACATGAAAGTTAAAGAAAATTTTGCAAGAGATGAAAATATAGATGTAGTACCAATATATATAGAAGTTCCTGATAATATTAGATTAAAAAGAGCTATAGAAAGGGAAGAAAAACAAAAACAGCCTAAATACACAGAAATGTGTAGAAGATTCATTGCTGATAGTAAAGATTTTTCAGAAGAGAACTTAAAGAAAGCGCAAATAGAGAAAAAATTTTATAATATGGAATTGAATAAATGTGTAAATCAAATAATAGAATATATACGATGAAGAAAGGTGATAAAAAAGAGAGATTTAGAGAGATTACAAGAGGAAATTAAATAAAAATTGAAATAATTCAATAACAAATACAAAAAACAAAAAGAAATGAAATTGGTATTTTTTTGAAAATTTGGTATAATATATATTGATGGTGCATTATTCTAGTCGTACTTAAATCTACGAGGGTGGGGCTAAAAATCCACTAAAGGGCACATCGTTGAAGTTTCTTGTTTGTGCGCGAAATGCCAGTTTTGTGTGTATTCAGGGAGTAAAGGAGTTAGGGTAGTATATAATGGCATATATATGATTCCCTAGTTTCGCGGAGGCTTAAATATAGTTTTAAGTTAAACCTATGTTGAGTGCCAAGACACAAAATACATAGTGTAGCCTGTCTCGAGTGAGTGTATTGGGATTATTTTAACAAAAGTAATTGATATTTTGGCCAAATGTTAATTATTTTGAAGTATGAAATTTCACTTGCAAAATAGACTAGTAAATTTGTAAAAGTATGTCAAGGAAAACTTCTAGAATGTTTGCTTTAATCATAAAGCTTGAAAATCTAAGGATTAAGGTACGGATTTGAGTGGCGATCTGGTGACTAATTAATAATTAGTTATTTCCCTTAAATGGAAACAGCTATAACAGTAATGTTAAGCGGGAAGTAGAGAAATTCAACTAGACCTAAACCGTAAAATTTACTTAGATTTTTACCATCTAACAAAATTAAGTAAAAAATAGAAGGTAAGCCTTAAAGTGCTTACCTTAATTTATTGGAAATAATAGTTATAATTCATATTTTGAAAATAATACCTCAAAATGTTGATATATTAATATTTATTGATAAAAACATATCT
>CAOKJC010000070.1 GCA_948468685.1 uncultured Clostridium sp.
TTTAATTTATATAAATATCATAATAAAATTAATAGAATAAAAAAGTGTGCTTAAAATTATTTACAAAGTACATTTTACATAATACAGATATGATTACATATCTGATTTTGTGGTGTTTAAAATTTATTATTTATATAAAATAATTTAATAAAAAGATGCAAAATTATAAAAAATGGGATTCAAGTTAAAATTATAACTTAAATCTCATTTTTCTAGGGACTTTTTTTACAGCCCCTTTTTTGTTGTATAGGAAAAATCGAATTTTTCCTATACAACAAAATCGTTCTACAGAAAAATTGCAGAGCAATTTTTCGCAGGCGAACAAAGACGGGGCATGTAAATAATCTAAAAGGTCAAAAAATTTCAATCATGCCCCTTTTGTTCCTATTTATGGAATTAAATTTTTTACTGCATAATAAAAATATTCCACATAAAAACTGCTTTGTAATTTAAATAAAGTTACACTAAAAGTTATACTTGAGAAAAAGAGGAAAAATGTCGAAATATCTTTACACAAGATGACACTAATGGTATAATTTTAAAAAGAAAGAAGGAAAACATATGTCTAAAAAGTATTTGGATAAAAATGTATTAGAAGCAGCGTTGGAAAGATTAGAAATTATGTTTCAGAATTTCGATAATATTTATTTTAGTGTTAGTGGGGGTAAAGATAGTTCTGTAATGGTACAACTTGCAAATATAGTAGCAAAGAGGCTAGGGAAAAAATTTGATGTACTATTTATTGATTTAGAAGCACAATATAAACACACAATAGCTCATATAGAAGAATTAAAACAATTATCACAGATAAGAGACTTTTACCACATAGCATTACCAATGGCACTTAGAAATGCAGTATCTGTACTACAACCAAAGTGGATTTGTTGGGAAGAAGAAACTAGACATTTATGGGTTAGAGAAATGCCTAAAGATAGTATAAACATTAATAATTGTCCTTTTAAATGGTTTAGAAAAGGAGAAGAATTTGAAGAATTTATCTTACAATTTGCTAATTGGTATCAGAAAAAATATAAAGGAAACGTGGCATGTGGAATAGGAATAAGAACAAATGAAAGTTTAAATAGGTTTAGGACAATTGCATTTCAAGAAAAAAAGGTTACATATGAAAATTATAATTGGACTACAAAAATAAAAATAAACTATAAATATATAGATGTGTATAACTGCTATCCAATTTATGATTGGAGAACAGAAGATATATGGGGAGCAGTTAGTAAATTAGACTTAAAATTTAATTATGTTTATGAATTAATGTATAAAAATGGAGTTAGTATCTATGAGCAAAGACTTTGTCAACCATATGGAGATGATCAAAAAAATGGATTAAATCAGTTTAAAGCTTTAGAATATGATACATGGAGTAAGGTATTAAATAGAGTAAATGGGGTTAATTTTGGAAATATTTATTGTAAAACTACAGCACTTGGAAATATAAAATCTTGTAAGCCAGAATTTATGACATGGCAGGAATATACAGTTTTTTTATTAGAAAGTATTGGAATATATAATAGAGACTTAATGTTTCATTATTATAGAAAAATAACTAAGTTTATGATTTGGTATAAAAAAAAGTATGATATTTCGATAAAAGATATACCAGATACAGCAGAATGCAAGCTAGAAAATCAAAAAAAGGCAATATCTTGGCGAAGGATAGCTAGGGCTATTGAGAAAAATGATTTCTATTTGAGGAGATTATCATTTGGTCAAACAAAAACAGATGATGAAGAATTAAAAAAATTAATTCATAGTTGGGATAATTTATTAAATAAAGATACAATAACAGACGATAAAATGTTACAAAAAATAATTGGAGAAATGAAATAGGGGATAAACATATGATAGTAAAAATGAATAATAAGGATGAAAAATTTTATGAATATATGGGGAAATTTTTTGGATCTAGATTGGTAGAAAAACAAGTAAATGATAGAATTTATGATGATGATAAAAAAGAATGGTATTTGTATATAGAAAATAATGTGGTATTAGCTTTTGCTTCTATACAAAATAAAATTATAAAAAATATATATGGATATAAAGAAAAATATTTAGAAAAGTTATTAAAATATGTAAAAATGAATGAGAGGATTTCTACTAGTGTCTTGACAAAAAAGTATATTCAAATATATGAAAATTGTGGATTTAGTATAATTGAAAGTGGTTCATATAAAAATTTTGTAACTATATATATTGATGATAAGAAAGTTGGTTAAGATGAAAGAAATAGAATTTCCAGTATTAAATGTAAAAATGGTAGATATTGATAAGGTAGTAGCAAATGATTATAACCCAAATAAAGTGGCTCCTCCTGAAATGCAACTTTTGAGACATTCAATAGAGGAAGATGGATATACTCAACCAATTGTTACATATTATGATAAAGAAAAAGATATTTATATAGTTGTAGATGGTTTTCATCGTTATCGTGTAGCAAAAGAATTTTTGGACTTAAAACAGATTCCAATTGTTACAATTGATAAAGATTTAGAAAATCGTATGGCTAGTACTATTAGACATAATAGAGCAAGAGGAACTCACCAAATTGTTGATATGTCTCATATTGTATTGACTTTAACAGAGAATGGGTGGACAGAAAAGCAAATATCTGAACATTTGGGGATGGAATTAGATGAAATTATTAGACTAAAACAAATAACTGGTTTGAAAGATGCATTTGCTAATCATTCTTTTAGTAAGTCTTGGGAGGAATTTGAATATAATTTGAAATCACAGAAATAGAAAAATAATTAATCAAATGTTGGTATATTAATATATCAGCATTTTAATTTAGATAAAATATACTGAACTGTAACATTTATAATTCACAGTTACAAAAAATTATTATAAAATGTTTAATATATAATATTTAAAATTTCCGTTTTCCAAGGCGTTTAAGACACAAAATATTCATATGTTAGATACACATTATAATGTATTAATGTGTATAACTGATTAAGGTCAAATTCAATTTTAAATATTATATATTAAACATTTTTTATTAAATAG
The DNA here is from genome assembly GCA_948468685.1 of uncultured Clostridium sp. Lineage (GTDB taxonomy): Bacteria > Bacillota > Clostridia > TANB77 > CAG-508 > CAG-269. The sequence goes on from CAOKJC010000070.1 coordinate 3,031, forward strand.
ATACTAACTGTAAATTGTAACTGAACATAAAAATATTGAAACTAAAATTAAATTTGTATAGCTTTTTTTATTTTATTTTGATATAATAGTAAAATAATTAGGAAGGGAAGTTTTAGGAAGAGTAATATGAAAGAAAATAGTAAAACTAAAAAAGTAAAAAAAACAATAGAGATTAATTTTACAATTGTTGCAATTGTTTTAATAGCAATTTTATGTGTATGTATTACACCTGTTACATTTCAAAATGATACATATTATACAATAAAAATAGGAGAGCTTATTAAAAATCATGGAATAGATATGATGGATCATTTTTCATGGCATGAAAATTTAAGTTATACATATCCACATTGGTTATATGATTTGTGTACATATTTAGTATATTCAATAGCAGGATTTAAAAGTGTGTATATTTTAACATGTATTTTATCTGCAATATTAGGTATTTCTATATTTTTAGTTAATTCAAAATTAACTAAGAACAAATCAATATCATTTCTAGTAACACTAGGAGCATTATATATGTTACAGAATTATATAGCAGCAAGAGCACAATTAGTAACATTTATTTTATTTATATGGGAGATATTTTGTATAGAGAAGTTTATAGAAAATAGAAAAGTAATATATGGAATGATGTTAGTAATTATATCATTACTTATTGCAAATTTACATGTAGCAACATGGCCATTTTTCTTTGTACTATTTTTACCTTATATGGCTGAATATATAATAAGTGTTGGAGCAGATACAATTATTTATAGTAAATTGAGAGTTTTTGTATTAAGACAAATAATAAAATCTAAAAGTAAGAGAAATAATAATTTAGAAAAAGTAGAAAAACTAAACATAGAACTTGATAATTTAGAAAATAGAATTTCTAGAATAAAAATCAAGAGAGACAAAGAAAAGAAAAATCCATATAAAATAATTGTAAATAAGAATGAAAATGTAAAATATTTAGTAATTATAATGATTTTATGTGCTTTAATGGGATTATTAACTCCTATTGGAGATGCACCATATACATATCTATATAAAACAATGCAAGGAAATACACCACAACATATTAGTGAACATTTGCCTTTGACTATTGCTAATAGTAAAGATATAATGTGTATGTTAATAATATTTTTCGCAATATTGATTTTTTCAAAATCAAAAATTAGACTATCTGATTTATTTATGATTTCAGGATTATGCTATTTAATGCTTTCTACAAGAAGACAAACATCAATGTTTGTATTAATAGGTTCAGTGGTATTGACAAGATTGCTAATAGATTTAATAGCAAGATATACAAAAAATGGAGTGAATGAATTGGAAAATGCTATAAAACATTTTGTAGTAGTAGTAGCATTAACTGCGTTAATAATATTTGTAAGTTACGATACAATAAAACCTAAACTTGATGATAATTATGTAGATAGTAATTCATATCCAGTTGCAGCAAGTGATTATATATTAGAAAATATAGATTTGAAAAATGCAAAATTTTATAATGAATATAATTATGGTAGTTATATGCTGTTTAGAGGAATACCAGTTTTCATTGATTCAAGAGCAGATTTATATGCACCAGAATTTAGTGGAAAAGAAGATGAAGATATTTTTTCAGATTTTATAAATACATCAGGAATATCTAAATTCTATGAAGATACATTTGAAAAATATAATATAACACATTTGTTAATATCTAAAAAGTCAAAAACAAATATGATAATTACAAAAACAGAAGATAGTAAATATAAAGAATTATATTCAGATGATAATTTTGTTGTTTATGAGAGAAAGGTAAAATAAGAGTAAATGTTATAATTGAAATATTAGGAGGAAATTTTGGGAGTAATACAGATTGATAAAAATAGTAGTGGAGAAAGAATAGATTCATATTTGGCAAAAAATACAGAGCATTCAAGGGCTAGTATTCAGAGGTTAATAGAAGAGGAAAAAATATTAGTAAATAATAATAAAGTCAAAGTATCTTACAAATTACGACTAAACGATGAAATTAAAATAGAGGATGAACAACCTAAAGAAATTTCCTTAAAAGCACAAGATATACCATTAGAAATTTTATATGAAGATAATGATATAATAATTGTAAATAAAACAAAAGGAATGGTTGTTCATCCAGCTAATGGTAACCCAGACGGAACTTTAGTAAATGCTATAATGTCAATATGTAAAGAATCATTATCTGGAATAGGTGGAGAAATAAGGCCAGGAATTGTACATAGATTAGATAAAGATACATCAGGAGTTATAATTGTTGCTAAAAATGATAAAGCACATATAAATTTGAGTGAACAAATAAAAAATCACAAAGTAGAAAAAACATATATTGCATTAGTCAGAGGATTTGTAAAGGAAAATGAAGCAACAATAAATATGCCAATTGGAAGAAGTTCAAAAGATAGAAAAAAAATGGCTGTAACAAAAGATGGAAAAAATGCTGTTACTCATTTTAAAGTTATAGAGAGATTTGGAAATTATACACTTTTGGAAGTAAAAATTGAAACAGGAAGAACACATCAAATTAGAGTACATTTAACTGAAATTGGCTATCCAATTATAGGAGATACTGTATATTCGAATGGCAAAAATGAGTGGAATATACAAGGACAATGTCTACATGCAAAGTCTTTGAAGTTTAAACATCCAATTACAGGAAAGCAAATGTTTATTGAAGCACCATTGCCAGAGTATTTTGAAAATGTGATTTCTGAATTAAAAAAGAATTTTTAAACGACGATGAACGAAGCGAAGCGTTAAGATTTGACAAACAAGATTTTTGAAAAAAATCTTGGATGGCGATGAACGAAGCGAAGCGTTAAGATTTGACAAACAAGATTTTTGAAAAAAAATCTTGGATGGCGATGAACGAAGCGAAGCGTAGTGAAAGGAAATAGAATGGAAGAAGATAAAATAAGACTACAGAAATATTTAGCAAATAGTGGAGTAGCTTCTAGAAGAAAATGTGAAGAACTAATTATAGAAGGCAAAATTTCTGTAAATGGAGAAATTGTACAAGAGCTTGGAACAAAAATAAATCCAACTGTGGATAAAGTAGAATATTGTGGAAAAGAGATAAATAGTTCAGAAAGATTAGTATACATATTATTAAATAAACCAATAGGATATGTAACTACTACTAAAGATCAATTTGATAGAGATACAGTTTTAAATTTAGTAAAAGTTAAGGAAAGAGTTGTTCCTGTTGGAAGACTTGATATGTATACATCAGGAGCATTAATATTAACAAATGATGGAGATTTTGTTTACAAAATAACACACCCAAAACATGAAGTTACTAAAACTTATACTGTTACTTTAAAAGATATAATAGAACTAGAAGCTGTGGAAAAATTAAGACAAGGTGTGGAAATAGAAAATTATGTGACTAGACCTGCTAAAGTAAAAATATTAAAAACAGATGTAGAAAAAAATATATCAAGATTAGAGATAACTATTCATGAAGGGAAGAATAGACAAGTTAGAAAAATGTGTGAAGCTATTGGCAGTAAAGTGCTTGCTTTGCATAGAAGCAAGATTGGAGATATCGGAGTAAAAGATTTAAAACTTGGAAATTGGAGATATCTTAAAGATTATGAAGTAGAAAATTTGTTAAATTTCAGTAACAGATAGCTTTAAACATTTAGGAATATACATTAATAATAAAAAAGTAAATAAAGGAGAGTACAAATGAATATATTTAAATTTTTTCCAGAAGGATGGAAAGATGAACAAACATTAAGTGTAGATGATATTTTTCAAGGAATTGTAGAAAAATGTGATGAAAATTATAATTTATATATAAAAATGGATAACGGATTAGAAGGAATTATGCCAAGACAAGAAATAGAAGCAATTAATGTAGATGAAAATGGATTACCAAAAACAAATTTATGTATTGGAAAGGTTCATAAATATGTTCAATATAAGGTAAAAGAAAAACAAGATGAAAGGTTTATATTGTCTAGAAAAGAAGTTCAAAAAGAAGTAATAAAATTTATAAAAACAGATTTGCAAGTAGGTGAAAAAGTAAATGGTATAGTAAAAAGCATAACTCCATATGGAGCATTTATAGACATTGGTGGAGGCGTTGTTGGACTAGTTCATATAGAAGATTTGTCTGTTGCAAGAATAAAAAGCCCATTTGAACGAATAAAAATTGGACAAAAATTAAAAATTATGGTAAAATCTATAGATAGAGAGGCTGGAAAAATAAATTTATCATATAAAGAGAATTTTGGAACTTGGGAAGAAAATGCGAAAGAATTTGAAGTAGGTAAGAAAGTACAAGGAATTGTAAGAGAAACTGCAAAAAATAATGAGGGGATTTTTATAGAACTTACTCCTAATTTAGTTGGTATGGTAGAATACAAAAATGGATTAGATTATGGAGAAAAAGTAGATGTAACTATTAAGAAAATTGATTATGAAAAGAAAAAAGTCAAGCTAATACTAAATTAGTGAAATATTGAGTAAGAACAAATTTTTAAGGTTTATTATTATATTAATAAAAATTTATTATTATACGTAAGTGAAGATATTCATTTACAAAAAGGAGGAGTAAAAATGGTTAATGATGACGAAATAAAAGCACAAGTGTCACCATTTGCAATAAGAGAAGGAGAAATAAAAACTTTTGATGGTAAAGACCGGCTATGTTTCAATGAACCAAATTGTACATAAGATAAATATAGGTCATATTACAGATATTCATTTTGCTATATTGGATTTAGTAAATGAGTTTGAATTTATAACATCAAGACAATTATATCAAATGCTAGAAATTAAGGGTATTGATCCAAAATCACAAGATAAATTAAATAATAAATTAGATGCTTTAGTAAAATCTAAAGTTTTAACAAGATATTACTTTACATCTGACGAGGGAAAAGGAATATATAGAATATATTGTCTAGAAAAGATGGGAAAATATTTATTAACATCAAAAGAGATTGAATGTAAATGGCAACCATCAGATAATACAAAACCAGTTTCAATGATTAAGAAAAGACTAGCTGGAAATCAAGTGTTAATTGCATATTTAAGAAAAGTAAAAGCATTTGACAGTTATACAATAAAACCAGCAATTACAGCTAAAACATTAGCAAAAGTTTTTAAAGCAACAGGTGGTGCTGTTAAATTAACTAAAAATAGTAAATCTATACAATTTTTATTTGAAGTTTTTAGAAGAGAACCAGATTGGCAAAAAAAATTAGTTGAAAAAATGAATTTATATAAGGATTTTTATGAAAATTTCCAACCAGGAGATTCAGGTTTTTCAGGTATTCCTCAATTGATTTTTGTTTGTGAAGATGAAAAACATATGGCTGAATGTTTTAGAGAGATTGTGACAAATAAAGTTGAGATTTCTCAAATTAAACTTCTATTTACTACTGATTTAAGACAAAATGAAGAGACTTTAGCTAATACTTTAGTTGAGTTCAAATTAGTTGATGGTAAATATAGAATGGAAAATGTTGAACTTAAACTTATTGGATAATGTCCCATTGGGGACGTTTCTGTTTGGGACATTTTGTCCCATTAGGGACGTTTCTGTTTGGGACATTTTGTCCCATTAGGGACATATCTGAATAAAACAATAAATAGCTCAAACGTACTATAAGTTAGTATGTTTGAGCTATATTATTATTGTTAAGTGAAAGTTACATTAAGGAACATTAATAAAATTATAAATATGCCTCATTTATCAACGGAGCTTTTGAATGTTTTAATAATAGTATTTATTTTATCAATATTGTATTTCGTTATAGTGATCTTTATTGTTAGGATAATAGAAAAAAGTAAAGTGTATAGTAAAAAAAGATGTTTAAAGATAAAATAGTAACTATTAATAAAAGGTAATTTTGCTAAATTTTTATAATAAATAGCAAAAGGTGTATTAAAACAAATATTAGCAAATATAAATATAAGTATATATCTAGATAATTTTGATTCTTCTGTTGATATTATTAGTGCTATAAAAATACTTAATATTAAAGAAAATACAAATATACCTAAATTTTTTATTAGTATTTTTCGCTCACCAGAAAGATGCTGATCCATTATAAAATCTTTAACAGTTATATCTTTTTGAACATTAATTGTTAAAGCATGCATTTCACTTGTATTTATAGAATTTTTAACTAAATTATTTAAATTTGTATCACAGATAATAATTGAATACACATTATATAATAAACCAATTATTGAATTTAGTATCAAAGTAAATAAAATTATATTTTTTAAAATTTTTTTTAACATATTAATTACACCTTTCATTTAAATATTGTATTACTGTACTTAATTTTCTTTTTGATACATTTTCAAATGTACCATCTTTAAATTTTACAACAGTGTTACCAACTATTCCCATATCAAAACAGTCTATCTTTTCTATATTAATTATACAAGAATTAGATATTCTTAAGAATAGGTTTGAATCTAATAAATTTTCTAGTTCATAAAGTCTTTTTTTAATTTTATATTCTTGATTATTGTAAAAGCAATATGTATTTTTTTCTTTTGAATAAAATTTTTCAATATCATTTACATTTAATACATATACATTATTTTCACGTTTGGCAGTGATTAAGTTTATTTTTTCTGATATATTTTGGATAGTATTTATAATAGATGAGAGTTCTTTTGAAGGCTTGGCAGCAGTTATTTTTATTTCAATTTTATCTAGTTCTATATTGTTTAAAAAGTTTGTTTCTATATTAATATTCACATTTAATTCCTTTCTTAGTTTTTATTTCATTATTTTTTGTTTATTAATTTTATTATATTATTAAAATTTTATAAAATCAATAATTTGATTTAAAGTGTTGATAAAT
>CAOKJC010000071.1 GCA_948468685.1 uncultured Clostridium sp.
AAAAGACTTTCAAAATTTAAAATTTATGATACAATAGACACAGAAAATAAATTTAGAATATTTTCAGATTTTTATTTACCAATTTCAATAATAAAAACAACTAATAAAGAAATAAATGAAGAGCAAAAAAAGTATAAAGTAGAAGAACTAAAACAACTAGGGCTAAAAGAATTACAAGAAGAATTAGACAAAGAAATAGAAAATAAAGAGAAAATTGTAAATAAAATAGTTAATACATATGAAAAAGAAGAAGGAATAGAAATATATTTAACATATGAAGTGCTAGAAAATATAGGGACAAATGAAAAAATCATTTTTTAAACTGTCCAATAAGGTAAGTAAGCGAAGGGAGAGATTAAAATGGAAGAAAAAAGTCTTAAGATAACTGGAGCAAATACATCATTTTTAAATAAAATAACAAAAACATTAACAAAAATGTTAATTCCAACAAGAATAGGAATTAATGGAATGTTAATTACAATAAAAAGAAACAACCTGATAAAATCATATGAAAACTATGAAAATGATAATGAAAAATATAACAAAGAAGAACTAGAGAAAAAATATGATGAAGCATATACAGTATATCTAGAAACATTAGATAAATATGTAATGGATACAATTTACAAAAAAGTAAAAAATAATACAGCAACAGAATTTGAAAAAGATGCATTATCAAGATATTATGAAGTAACAAGCTTAAAAGAAAAAGAATATATGGACTATAAATATAGAAAGCAAAAATATTTATTAGAATTAGATAAAGAAAATGTAGAGATATCAACAAAAGAAAAAATACAAGAAAAATATAACAAATTCTATATTAATAAAATGGATACATTATATAAAGGCATCTTGAAAAACTATTCAATTAAACTTGCAGATACAACCAATATATATGATTCAACAAAAGAATGGATATATGTAAAAATATTTTATACACTAGAAGAATATATAAAAAATATATTAACACTAAAGATGAATATAGGACAACAAAACGAATTTAAAGATATAGTAGATGACTATGAAAAATTTGAAAGCTATACAGTTGGAAAATTAGACACAAAAGATAGCATAGAAAAAAATATGATATTATTAGGATTAAGTAGAAAATTATTTACACATAGTATACCATTAATAGTAGCAGAACAATGCTATGAAAAATTACTAAAAGACGCAAGAATTTTAGTACAAGACACAAAAATGGCTGCAAAAAGAGAAAAAGCTTATTCTATGCTAATAAATTTAATTGAAGACTATAATATTAAATTATTATCAACAAAAGTATATTGGGAAAATATGAAAGAAAGAGACAATTATAAAAAATATTGGGACAAGTATAAAGAAATATCAAAACTAAAAGATGTTGATTTTGTTGAATATATAAGACAAAAAGAAATATTATTTATAAAAAATGATATGAAAAAGATAAAAAATACAAAAGTTGATTACACAAAATTAATAACATATTATAAAAGAAAATTAGTAGACTATGGAGAACTTAAAGAATTGAAAAATCAATATATATCAAAAGGAAAATATACTGGAGTAATAAAAGGAAAAAATAAGGTGGTAGCATAATAATGTATGAAATTACATATTTAGATATAGAAGAAAATAAAGAATATGAAAAAACAATAAAGAAAGTAGTACAAAAATGTTTTGAAGAAGAAGGTCTATTAAATTCAAAAATGATAATGACAATTACTTTAACAACACCAGAAGAAATAAGAAAAATAAACAATCAATATAGAAAAATAGATAAAGCAACAGATGTCCTTTCATTCCCAATGTTTGAAAAACAAGAGTTAGATGAGAAAATAGAAAATAATGATTTTTTATGTGAAGATGTTTTAGGAGATATAATAATTTCAATAGAAATGGTAAAAGAACAAGCAGAAGAATACGGACATAGTTTTGAAAGAGAGCTAAGCTATATGATTGTACATGGCTTTTACCATTTAATGGGATATGACCATATTGAAGAAGAAGATAAAAAGATTATGAGACCAAAGGAAGAGAAAGTATTAAATTTTTTAAATATAAGTAGATAAAAGTTATAATTTACAACTTTAAAATAAACCGCCAAGCTATATTTAGAAATACATTGGCTACTCTATATTAACATTTAAAATAATAGATATCTAATTATTGTGGTAAAATTTTTAATAGAATGGAGAGGTTAGTTATGAAAAATAATGGAACAAAAGTCCTAATAGTTATATTAATAATATTAATTTTAGCAGCAGGAGGATTAATGGCTTACAAAATAATAAAGGATAAAGAAAATAAAGAAGAAATTAATGAGCTAGAAGAAAACCAAAATGAAAATATTATAACAGCACCAGTTGAAGAAAAAAAAGTTCAAATTTTCAATGGAAATGATAGACCTATTGCTGTAATGATAGATAACCATAATTTGGCATGGCCACAAGGAGGTTTAAATAAAGCATATTTGGTTTATGAAATAATAGTAGAAGGTGGAGAAACACGTTTAATGGCACTATTTAAAGGTGTAGATGTTAGCAAAATAGGGCCAGTAAGAAGTGCAAGACATTATTTCTTAGACTATGCAATGGAAAATGATGCAATATATACACATTTTGGCTGGAGCCCACAAGCACAAAGCGATATACCAAGATATAGTATAAACAATATAAATGGAATAACAGAAAGTTCAACAAACTTTTGGAGAACAACAGATAAAAAATCACCACACAATGTAGCAACAAGTACATCAGCAATACTAAAAATGGCAGAAGCAAAAGGATATAATACAAAATCTATAAAAGAAAGTGTATTAAATTATGTAACAGACAATGTGAATTTAGAAGATGGAATATCTGCTACGACAGTTACAATACCACATTCAACATTACAAACAGTAAGATATGAATATGATGAAGAAAATCAAATATATAAAAGATATGCAAGAAATAAAGCACAAACAGATTGGGATACAGGAAATAGTATTACAACAAAAAATATCATAATAACATTCTGTGATAATCACACATTAGATGATGGAGAAAATAAGGGAAGACAAGGATTATATAATATAGGAACATTTGATGGATATTATATAACAAATGGAAAAGCAATAAAAATAAAATGTATAAAAGAAGCTAGAAATTTGCAAACTAAATATCAAGATTTAGAAGGTAATGAAATAGAAGTAAATGATGGAAATACATGGATTAATATATGTCCAACAAATGCAAAGGTTGAAATAGAAGGGCAAGAAGAGATAACAGAATAAAATTATATACTAGGACAGTGTCAGTTTTGGTACTGTCCTCAAAAAATATTAAAAGGAGAATAATAATAATGAATATATATGATACTGCAAATAAATTAGCACAAGAAATAAAACAATCAGAAGAATATGTAAATTACAAAATGGCAAAAGAAACATTAAATATGAAACCAGATTTGAAACGAAAAATTCAAGAGTTTGAAGAAGCTAGATATGAAGCTCAAATTGAAGTAATGCAAACTGGAAGAAATAATGAAGAAAAAACTAAAAAAATGCAAGAGTTATATATTGAACTAATAGAGAATGAAGATGCAAAAAGATTTTTTGAAACAGAAACAAAATTTAATATAGTTTTGGCTGATGTAAATAAAATTATTGGTGATGCAGTAATGGATGTGTTAAAATAAAAATGGAATTTATAGTTTTATTAATAATGATAATAGTAATGTATTTTATATTAAGAATTGTATTCGAAGTTAATATAAAAAAATTAAAAGAAATAAGCGAAAATAAGGAATTAGATGAAATAACAAAAAAGTATCCAGAAAATATAGAAATTTGTAAGTTCTATCTAAAAAAATTGAATAATGAAAGTGTAAATATAGAAGAAGATAAAAATTCAAATTCTACATTATATTTAGTGATGAATAACAAAATATTTATTGCAAATTTAAAGGATAGTTACACAAGGATACAAACAATAGCTCATGAATGTTTACATTCAATACAAAGTAAGAAGCTATTATGGTTTAATTTTATATTTTCAAATGTATATTTATTATATTTCTTTACCATAGTGATTTTGGCTATTTTAAAGATTTTGCCATGTAAAATGATGTTTTTATCAATATTAATGCTAATGAGTTTAGTATATTATGCGGTAAGAACTTATTTAGAGATGGATGCGATGACAAAAGCAAGATGTTTAGCTAAAGAATATATGGAAGAAATAAGAATTTCAAAACAAGATGAAATAGATAAAATAGTAAGTCAATATGATAAACTTAATAATTTAGGAATAAAATTTACAAATTTTAAGTTCTTAAGTAATATATTTCTTAAAATTATCATCTTGTTAATAATTTTTATAATAATTTAGAAATAAAGAATGCATAATTAGAGTACAAGATATACATAATTTACAAATAGTCAAGTTTTTAGAGTTAACTAAGAACTTGGCTTATTATTATGGTTTGCTACTTGTTTTTTTTTACATTTAAGTATATAATAAAGGAAAATTTATTAGAGGAGAGATTACGATGAAAATAAGCAAAGAAGAAATTTTACACATAGCAAATTTAGCAGACTTAAACATAGCAGAAGAAGAAATAGAAAAATATATGTTAAATTTACAAGATATATTAAATTTTGCAAACATTGTAAACAACGCACCAGTAGAAGGATTAGACATAACAATAGGAGCAAATGAAAAGAAAAATGTTTTTAGAAAAGATGAAATAAAAGTTTTTGAAGACAATGAAGCATTATTACAAAATGCGCCATCAAAAGAATTTAATATGTTCAAAATACCAAAGGTTTTATAAGGAGGTAGCATAATGAATATAACTGAATTAACAGTACATGAATTGCAAGAAAAAATAAAAAATAAAGAACTTACAATAACTGAAATAACAAAAGCATATGTAGAAAAAATAAATGAAAAAGAAAAAGACATAGAAGCATTTGTAACAACATTAACAGAAGAAGCAATTTCAAAAGCAGAAGAAATACAAGAAAAAATAGAAGCAGGAGAAATCACAGGAGAATTAGCAGGTATTCCAATAGGAATAAAAGATAATATATGCACAAAAGGAGTAAAAACAACTTGTAGCTCAAAAATGCTAGAAAATTTTGTATCACCATATGATGCAACAGTAATGGAAAAAATCAATAATGAAAATATGATTAATTTAGGAAAATTAAATATGGATGAATTTGCAATGGGAGGATCTACAGAATACTCATATTTCAAAAAAACAAAGAATCCACATAACCTAAATAAAGTACCAGGAGGTTCATCAGGAGGTTCTGCAGCAGCAGTAGCAGCAAATATGGTACCATGGGCTATTCGGATCAGATACAGGAGGTTCAATTAGACAACCAGCAAGTTTTTGTGGTGTAGTAGGATTAAAACCAACATATGGACTAGTATCTAGATATGGACTAGTAGCATTTGCATCATCACTTGACCAAATAGGACCAATAACAAAAGATGTAAGAGATTGTGCAATGTTACTAAACATAATAGCAGGACATGATGAAAAAGATACTACATCAGAAGATATGCCTAAAAAGGACTATACAAGATGTTTAAAGAATGATGTTAAAGGACTAAAAATAGGAGTTCCAAAAGAATTCTTTGGAGAAGGTATAAATCAAGAAGTAAAAGAAACATTAGAAAAAGCAATACAAGAATATAAAAATATGGGAGCTGAAGTTGAAGAATTTTCATTAGATGTAGCTCAATATTCATTAGCAACATATTATATAATTGCATGTGCAGAAGCAAGTTCAAACTTAGGAAGATTTGACGGAATTCGTTATGGATACAGAACACCAGAATTCAGTAATCTAAAAGAATTATATAAGAAATCAAGAAGTGAAGGATTTGGAGACGAAGTAAAAAGAAGAATAATACTTGGAACATATGTATTATCGTCAGGATATTATGATGCATATTACAAAAAAGCACAACAAGTTAGAACATTAGTTATGAATGAATTTAATAAAGCATTTGAAAAATATGATGTAATATTGACACCAACATCACCAACAGTAGCATTTGATATAGGCTCAAAATCAGACAATCCATTAGAAATGTATTTAGCAGATATATGCACAGTATCTGTAAATATAGCAGGACTTCCAGCAATATCAATACCAGTAGGAAAAGATAAAGAAGGAATGCCAATAGGAATGCAACTTATAGGAAATAGATTCCAAGAAGAAACTATTTTAAATGCAGCTTATACAATGGAAGTGAGACAAAAGGGACAGGGCAAAAATGTCTCACAAAATTAATAGAAAAATGTAGGTACTGTCCCAAGTGTCTCAAGAGGAGGAAAAATCATGGACTTTGATTTTGATAAACAAATGAAAATAGATGGAAAAGCTAGTGCAAGTCCTAGTCAAAGGAATACAATTTATAAAGAACAATTAAATCCTTTAAAAGCTAAAATTTCTCAAATATTATTATATGACACAGAAACAGCATTGCAATTATTACAAGAATATAATGAAATTGCAAAAAGAGGAGAAGATATTGATATAGCAACATTGTTAGGAGATATTGCAAACTTAGAAATAAAAATTCAAGAATACGAAAATAGTACAGGAAAAGAAATGCTATTTAAAGAACAGAGTGTAACAATATCTAATCAACTAGATGATTTACAAGTGAAGAGTAAGCAAATGGATATTGGAGAATTAGAAAGCAAATTTTCAGAAATAAAAGAATTATATAATAAAAATTTAGAGAATTATAGTTATACAGACAGGGATGCTATTGAACAAAAAATATCAGTTGTACAAGCTAAAATAATAATGGAAAAAGTTAGAGCTGGAGCATTAGATTTACATGATGAAATTTCAAAGGACGATGAAGCAAGATTAACTATGACAATAAATAATAGTATATTTACACTTATGCAAAGTCAAAATCCTAATATACAAGATATAGTAAATGAAATAAAATACAAGATGATAGACAGAACAGATGCAGTATATGACCCAGAAATATGGAGATTACTTGATTCAGCACAAGGAAATGGAGAAAAAATAGAAAACAGAAGAATTGAAACACAAAAAACACAAGTGACACAAGCAACTCCTACAACAACATTATTGCCAGCAATACCAATTAAACGTAAAGGATTTAGATTACCAGATTTTAAACAAATATTTAGTAGAGATACAATCAAAATTGGTAATCGAAGAATGAAAATATCTAATACTGTAGAGATAATTGATATGACAGTTAAGGCAAAGGAACTATCAAAAATCGGAATAGATTGGTTAGCAAAAGATGTATCACTAGAAATGTTAAGTGATATAGAAGATGAAAAGCTAAAAGAAGAAGGAAATGAAAAAGTAAAAGAAAAATATGTTCCAGATAAAAGAACACCAATTTATGACTTTTTTAGTAAAAAGCAAGAAACATCTCTAGATAATAAATTTACTTTTTTTGAATTTGGAAGAAAAGAATATATTGAATATAACTATATATGTAGTAGAAATACATTAGTCTCATATTATGCTATTAATATAAGTGGAATACATAAAATGTCGTTAAATAGAATACAATTTAAAAAAATTAATAATATTAGAGGATATGCAAATTTTATAGATATAGTTAAAGGTTGTAAATTGTTAGAACAAGTTAACAATGAGATTGGAAACTTTTTAAATGAAATTCATAGTAATAAATGTAATAATATATATATAGATATAGAAGAAGAACTAAAAAAATTACCTATATATAGTAATTTACTAAAAAGCTATGAACAAACCAGAATTGATGTTGAAAAAGATGAAGGTTCTTTTAGAGGACGTGAGAAAGCTAAGAGGGAAAAATTCTATAGAGAACAACAATTTAAAGAGAATTTGAAAGTAATATGTGAAGGACAAGATAAAGAAAATGGTGAAGTTGTTACTGAATTATTGAATGGATTCCATAAAAAGCAAATACAACAAAATAATTCAGTAACAGAAAAGACTAATGAAGAAAATGGAGATGGAACAGAATATAGAGGAGGATAATAATGTCAAGAAGTGAATATGAAGTTATAATAGGACTAGAAATACATGCAGAACTATCAACAAAAACAAAAATATTTTGCAATTGTCCAACAGAATTTGGAGGAGCGCCAAACACACATGTATGTCCAATATGTATGGCAATGCCAGGAACTTTGCCAGTATTAAACGAAAAAGTGGTAGAATATGCAGTAAAAGCAGGGCTAGCTACAAATTGTGAAATTTCAAGAGACAGCAAAAACGATAGAAAAAACTATTTCTATCCAGATACACCAAGAGCATATCAAATATCTCAATATGACAAGCCACTTTGTGAACACGGATATGTAGAAATTGATACAGAAGTTGGCAAGAAAAAAATAGGATTAACAAGAATTCATATAGAAGACGATGCTGGAAAACTAAATCATGATGATTTCGGAGGAGGATGCTTAGTAGACTTAAATAGAGCAGGAGTACCATTAATAGAAATAGTATCTGAACCAGACTTAAGAAGTGCAGAAGAAGTTGAAAGTTATATGAAAAAAATAAAATCAATATTAGAATATATTGAAGTATCAGACTGTAAAATGCAAGAAGGTTCATTAAGAGCAGATGTCAATGTGTCTGTTCATAAGACAGGAGAACCATTTGGAACACGTACAGAAATGAAAAATATGAATTCATTTAGAAGTATAACAAGAGCTATTGAATATGAAGTAGAAAGACAAATTGATATATTAGAAGCAGGAGGAAAAGTAGAACAAGAATCACTAAGATGGGATGATGTATCAGGAAAAACATTCTCAATGAGAGATAAAGAAAATGCAGAAGATTATAGATATTTTCCAGAACCAGATTTAGTAGCAATTAAACTTTCAGAAGAATATATAGAAAATATAAAAAATAATTTACCAGAATTACCTGAAAGTAGAAGAGAAAGATATTTAAAAGAATATGAATTATCTGAAAAAGATGCAAATATCATTACAGCATCAAAATATTTATCAGACTTATTTGAAAGTGCAATAAAAGTATGCAATAATCCAAAAGCAGTTAATAACTGGATAATATCAGATATATCAAGAATATTAAATGAAACAGAAATGGAGCCTATTGCAATACCATTTGATGGAAATCAATTAGGAAAATTAGTCATTCTAATTGATAAAGGAACAATCAGTTCAAGTATAGGTAAAAAAGTACTAGAAGAACTATTTGAAAATCCAAGAGACCCAGAAGATATTATAAAAGAAAAAGGGTGGATTCAAATTTCAGATGAAGGTGCAATTAAAGAAGTTGTAATTAAAATATTAGAAGCAAATCCTCAATCAATTGCAGACTTTAAAGCTGGAAAAGATAGAGCTTTAGGATTTTTAGTTGGGCAAGCTATGAAGGAGACTAAAGGTAAGGCAAATCCTAAAATGTTAAATGAAATGTTTTTAGAAGAATTGAAAAAATAATGAAAAACACTCTTTGATTAGATATGAAATTATATCAATATCAAATCAAAAGAGTGTTTTTCTATTTATAGTTAGATAACTGATTATTAAAAGCTTTAAAATATGCATTTTAATATAATATTTTGGCGATTTTTGTCGAAATATTTTTATTGATAATTATTAATAAATATGATAAAATTCTAATGTTTAT
>CAOKJC010000072.1 GCA_948468685.1 uncultured Clostridium sp.
CATTAACAACTAAAATATTAAATTATATAGGTCATAGATAATTACAAATTACAATAAGTAGAGATAATAGGAGATGAAGAAATGCCTAAAATTATATGGAAAGGTATAATAAAAAGTGAGAAGGATTTTCCAACAGCTAAGATACCTAAAAATGCTAAAAAATTAGATAGTGAAGAAGATATGAAGAAAATGCAAATAAAAGCACTACCTTTTATGATACCAGCTATTTTAATTTGCTTTATATGTATGTTTGTTAAAACATTTGTAGCAAGTCAAAAAGTAATAAATGTAGGATTTCTATTTTTAGGAGTTATTATAGGATTTTTATTGATAATTGTTCATGAACTGCTACATGCTATAGCTTTTCCTAAAAGCGCAACTGTATATATAGGGATAATGCCTAGAAGTCTGACAGCAGTTGCATTATCTTCAAGTCCAGTAAAAAGGAATCGTTTTCTATTTTTAAGCATATTACCAATTATTTTAGGACTGATTCCGTTAGTTATATTCTGTTTTAGTAGCAATAATTTAAAAGAATTAAATGGAATATTGTTTGGAATGGCAATAATGGGGATGGTAGGTGTTTATCCTGATATTTATAATATATTTAATATTTTAAGAGAAGTACCCAAGAATGCTACAATTCAAAATAATAAAAATGAAACATATTATTTTGAATAAAAAATCATGATAAGTATGGCAGGTAATTGAAATTATCTGTCTTTTATTATATAATCGAAACACAAGATAGTGAGTTATCGTTAAGATTGAAATTTATTGTGGGAGATGTATTTTATGAAAAAGAAAATAGGTATTGGGATAGGAATAGTTGTAATATTACTTATAATTTCAGGAATTATCACAAACTATGCAGATGGTGGTAGAGTGGCAACAGGACATGAACCAAAGTATTGTATCAAAATAGTTAGTAATGACGGTAGTAAGGTAACTTATTGGGGATTAGGTTATAAAGTAATTCGTTATGTTGGAGTATCTCCAAATGAACCTTATGAAAGTAATATTGCTGTAAAAATGGGTAGTTGGTTTATGAAATACGAATTGCCTGAATATAATGTTATTAAAATTGAATATGAAGGACAAACAATTACTATAACAGATATAAAAGATATAAGAACTATTGAAAATATATTATTAAATTCAAAATACAATGGTGAAATATGTGATGGAATAAATACTCACAAAATAACAATGGATAATGAAATATATTATTTAAAAGAAAGTTGTCAAGAAATTCAAAAAGATGATAAACAGGCAAAAATTTCAAAAGAAGATTTAGAAACAATCAATAATATTATTTCTAATAAAACAGATAATGAACAAAGTGAAGAAGGACATTTCTTTTATGGAAAAGTAGTTGAAGCTACTGCTAATTATATTATAGTAGAGCCAAATGAGAATGAAGAAGAAAGAAAATCAGCAGATAAAATTTCTATTGGCTTAGGCGAAAATAATGATGAACTATATATGGTTGGAACTAATGTAAAAATAACTTATGATGGTACTATAATGGAAAGTTATCCAGCACAAGTTAAAGCAACAAAAATTGAATTGAAATCAGCAGAAAATTTTGAGATACTTTTCTATGATAAGCATCCAATGGAAAGTTATAAAATTTATACAATATTAGATAAAGCAGAAACAAATAAATATGACTATACTATATATGGATATGATGGAAGTGTAAATATTAGAATTGATGATAAAGACTATTCTTTAAAAGAAGCATTATCAGAAAATAAGATAACAATGGAAGAAATTATAGCAAAAGCAAATCAAGATGAAAAAGATGGAAAGATAAAAGTAGAAATGTATAAAGATGGTGGAAGTATAGAATATCACTATGAAAATTATACAATAATAAAATGTCATACTTTAGATGGAAATAGAGATGTATATATAGGAACTAAAGATTTAAAGCTGACTGATGTTATATAAATTATCTCAACAAATGGAAATAGAATAGTATAAATTAATTAAGTGATAACTTATAATATAATTGAAAAATGTGCCAAAAAGGGACGTCCCTATTGGCACAAAAAGAAGGAGGATTAAATGGGATTAAGAATAATATATGGGAAATCAGGAAGCGGAAAAAGTCAATTCTGTTTTTCAGAAATAGCAAAACTAATAGAAAAAGAGAAAAAAATATATATAATAACACCAGAACAATTCTCCTTTACAGCAGAAAAAAAGTTAATGGATGCAATTGAAACAAAAGCTGTTATAAATGCAGAAGTAATAACGACTTCAAGAATGGCATATAGAGTATTACAAGAAATTGGAGGAAATAGAAAAACAAAATTAACTAAGTGTGGAAAAGCCATGCTTATTTATTCAATACTAAATGAGAATAAAAATAAATTAAAATTCTTAAGCAAGTCAGATGAAAACATTGACTTATCAATGACTGCTATAACTGAATTTAAAAAGCATGGGGTATTACCAGAGCAATTACAAGAAGAAATAGATAAAACAAGCGATGAATACTTAAAGACTAAATTAAATGATATGCTTCTAGTGTATAAAGGATTTGAAGAAAAGCTTCAGGGAGAATATATAGAAGATACAGATTTATTAACTATGTTAAGCAATAACTTAGAAAATACTGATATTATAGAGAACAGCATAATATATATAGATGAATTTGCAGGATTTACATATCAAGAATATGAGATATTAAAGAAATTTATAAAACTTGCAAAACAAGTAACAATAACAGTATGTACAGATAGCTTAGAACCAAGCATTAAACCAGATACAGACATATTTTATTCTAATAAAATTACAGTATCAAAAATATTAAAATTGTTAAAAGAAGAAGACTTGGAAATAGAAGAGGCAATACATTTAAAAGAGAGTCCACGTTTTAAAACAGAAGAACTTAAGCATTTAGAAAAAAATATTTATAACCACAAAGCAAATATTTATAATAAAGAAGCCTCTAATATAAAATTGTTTTTAGCAAAAAATCAATATTCAGAAATTGAAAATGTTGCTAAAGAAATTACTAAATTGGTAAGAGATAAGAACTTAAGATATAAGGACATATCAGTAATTACAAAAAATATAGATACATATTCAAGTCTAGTTCGTGCAATTTTTGCTGAATACGATATACCAGTATTTATAGATGAAAAAAGAGATTTAAATCAAAATGTAATTGTTCAATATTTGCTTTCGATATTTGAGATTTTTAGTAATAATTTTTCGAAAGAAGCGGTGTTTAATTACTTAAAAATAGGTTTTACTAACATAGAAGAAGATGACATTTTTAAATTAGAAAATTACTGTACAAAATGGGGAATAAAGCAAAATAAGTGGAAAAGTGATTTCAATTTAGGCATGAATGATGAAAACAAAGAAGAAATGGAATACCTGAACAAATTAAGAAAAAATATAATAGAACCATTATTAAGTTTAAAAGAAAAATTTGGAATTGTAAAAGATACAACTAAAGCAATTTATGAGTTTTTGCAAGAACAAAATATTGAAGAAAAAATAAATATCAAAATAAAAGAATTACAAGAAATAGGCCAAATAGACTTAGCAAATGAATATGTATCAAGTTACAAAATCATTTTAGACATATTTGATGAAATTGTTTTAATCTTTGGAAATGAAAGATTAAGTATAGATAAATATGTACAAATATTAAAAACAGGACTTAAAAATAGTGAACTAGGAAAAATACCAGGGACACAAGATCAAGTAATAGTAGGAGATGTAGATAGGACAAGAAGCCACAAAGTTGACACAATTTTTATAATAGGACTAAATGATGGAAATTTTCCAAGTATAAATAAAGCAGAAGGATTTTTTGGAGACAAAGATAGAGAAATACTAAAAAAAGATGGAATAGAACTTGCAAATGGAACAATAGAAAATTTATATGAAGAAAATTTTAATATTTACAAAGCATTTACAACTGCAGAAAAAAGTTTATATTTATCATATGCCTCATCTGAAACAGAAGGGAAATCATTAAGACCATCTATGATAATAAATAAAGTAAAAAAGATTTTTCCAGAGTTAAAAGAAGAAAGCGATATAATAAAGAAAAATTATGAAATTACAAATAAAATGATGACATATCAAGAATTACTAGAAAATATATCAAACTTAAAAGATAATAAAGAAATAGATAGTATATGGTATACAATATATGAATATTTTAAGATACAAAATGAATGGAATCATAGATTACAAAAGGATTTACAAGGAATAGATTATACAAATATACCAGAAGATATCAATAAGGAAACAATAGAAAAATTATATGGAAATACATTAAATACAAGTGTATCAAAATTAGAGAGATTTGCACAATGTCCATTCTCATATTATTTACAATATGGACTAAGACTAAAAGAAAAAGAAGAATTAAAAATACAAAGCTTTGACACAGGCTCATTTATGCATGAAACAATAGATGAATTTTTCAAAAAAGTAAAAGAAGAAAGCATAAGCTTAGCAGAAATTGTTACAGATGAAGAAAAAATACAAGAATTAGTAAATATAGTTATTAAAGAAAAGCTAGATATGGGAAAAAAATATACATTTGTAGCAACATCAAAATACAAAGTATTAGTAAAAAGGCTACAAAGAACTGTAGCAAAAGCTCTAAAATATATAATAGAAGGATTAGTTTATAGTGAATTTAACATAGAAGGAACAGAAATAGAATTTGGGAAAAATGGAAAATATAATCCAATATTAATCCAATTAGAAGATGGGAAAAAAGTTGAGATAACTGGAAAAATAGACAGAGTAGATACTGCAACATCAGAAGATGGAAGATATTTAAGGATTATTGATTACAAGTCATCAGCAAAAAATATAGACTTAAATGAAGTATATGCAGGTCTTCAAATACAACTATTAACATATATGGATGCAGTGTGTAAAGAAGAAGATTTATTGCCAGCAGGAGTACTATATTTTAGTTTATTAGAGCAGATGATAAAGGCTGATAAAAAAATATCAGAAGAACAAATTGAAGAAGAATTACGAAAAAACTTTAAAATGAAAGGATTAATTCTTGCTGATATAAAAGTAATTAAAATGCATGACAAAAATCTAGAAACAGGAACTTCAAAATTAATACCAGCAACAATAACTAAATCAGGAGACATATCAGAAGGAAAGACAAATGGGGTTAATAAAGAAGAATTTGAAGTTTTACAAAATTATATCTATAAAACTATAAAACAAATATCAAAAGAAATTTTAAGTGGAAATATAGCGCTAAAACCATATAATAAAAAAGGAAAGACACCTTGTGAATATTGCTCATATAAGGCGATTTGTGGGTTTAATCCTCGTTTATGTGGTAATAGTTATAATTATGTTGAAAAAAAATCAAAAGATGATATAATAAGAAAAATGAGACAGTAGGGACAGTCCAAATTTGTCTCATAATATTGTAGAAAAATGTCGAATAGCAATAATTTGAAAAATGTGTGACAAAATTCGATAAAAACATGGGACAAATTTGGACTGTCCCACTTGTCTCAAAAAGGAGAAGAAGATGGAAACAAAAGAAGAAGTACAAAAAATGAGAAAAAGAAATATGAAGTTATTCCCAACGTATAAAAAATTATCAGGGGATTATTTATTTTACTATACAATAGATTTTCTATTTTTAACACAAATAAAACATATAAGTGGAGCAGATGTAGTATTAGCAAGTTCAATGAGAGCAATATTTGGAATATTTCTACAAATACCAGCAAATATACTTGTTGAATTTCTAGGAAGAAAAAATAGTATAATATTAGGAAACATATTAAATTGCATTTATATGGTAATGTTTATGATAAGTGGAAATTTATCTGAATTGATATTGGCAAAATTTGTATCATCATTAGCAAAATCAATTAAAGACATAGCAGAACCAAGTTTATTAAATTCATCAATTCCACCATCTAAATATAAAGGAAGTATATTTGCAAAGATAAATGCAAAAGGAAAAAGTGGATATTACATAATTGGAGCAATATCCAGAATGATAGCAGGATTCTTATTTGAAATAAATGGATATTTGCCAATAATATGTTCATTAATAGTATTAATAATAGTTAGCATAATTTCAATGTTTTATATAGAACCTATAAAAAAATATAAAAATAATAAAAGCGAATTAAATATAAAAAATCAAGTGAAAGATATAGAAGAAGGACTTAAATTTATATTAAAATCCGAAAGATTAAAAGCATTAATATTAGCAACAGCACTAATAACTAGCCTTTTAGATATATTATTAAATTATCAAACTAGCCTTTGGCAAGAAGTAAAAGTACCAGCATATTTAATAGGATTTATAGCTGCAGTAATAAGTTTATCAAGTGCATATGGTTCAAAAAAACAGCAGAATTTTCATGAAAGATTTAAAAATAAATCAATTATAACTTTAGCATTAATGACATCCGTCAGTACTCTTATATCTGGAATAGTAGGCTTAAAAGCTGAACAATATTCTATACTTTTAATAATAATAGGAGTAACATTTATAGTTGCAAGATATGCACATGGTATGTTTTATACAATTATTGATAGATATTTCAGAAACTTTACAAATAAAGATATAGATACAAAAATATTTGCAGTTAAAAACTTATTTGTAAATTTAGTATCAGCTATAATGGGAATAATGGCATCATTTTTATTAGGTAAAATGTCAACAGCATATTGTATGATAGTTATTGGAATAATATTTACAATTATTTATATATTAATGGGAAAATATATGAAAAATAGAGTTGGATTAAAACCAGAAGAATATTCAAAAGAAGAAAGAAAATATGATGAATTAAGAACTGAAAAAGTATAAAATTTAGGAGGAAACATATTGAGAGATTTAAGTAATGAAAATGTTATTCATATAGTAAAAGACGGAATACAATATTTGCAGTTTAGAAAATTACTAGAATATGAACATATAATCACACATGCATATTCTTTAGGGATAGATGCAAATTTTAGAACAGCTAAACCAGACAAGCAAAAAATATCAAAAGAAGAATATGAAAAATCAATAAGAAGTTATAAAAAGATATGTGAAGAACTAAATATAAATTACTTAAATGTAGTAAAAACAAACCAAGAACACACAAACAATGTACAAATAGTAAATGGAAAAATAAACCAAAATGATATGGATATAAATTTAGATAAATATAATAATACAGATGGATTAATAACAAATAAAACTAATTTGGCATTATCAACAACAAATGCAGACTGTATATTGATGATATTTTTTGACCCAGTAACTAGAACTATTGCTAATATCCATTCTGGATGGAGAGGAACACTTCAAAGGATATCAATAAAAGCAGTAGAAAAAATGATAAAAGAATTTAATTGTAATCCCAAAGACATAATTTGTTGCATATGTCCAAGTATCAGAAAATGCCATTTCGAAGTAGATAAAGATGTAAAAGAGATGTTTGAAAAAGAATTTGCAGATTTTCAAATAAATAAAAGAACAGATATAATAGAAAAACAAGAAGGTAAAGAAAAGTGGAATATAGATACTGTTTTAATTAACAAAATTATATTGGAAAACTTAGGACTCAAAAAAGAAAATATTATAGATAGTGGAATTTGTAGTGTATGCAATTCTGATTTGATACATTCATATAGAGTGGAAAAACAAGGATATGGATTAGGAACAGCATTAATTTCGATAAAATAGTATATATATTAATGCTAACACTATAAAAAATTATATATGAGGATTTCTATAGTTCTAATATCAAGATATAATGAATAATGAAAGGAAAGCGAATTTATGGAAAAACTAATTCCAAATAAATTAAAAAAAGGAAATACAATAGGAATAATAGCACCATCAGACCCAATAATTGGAGATAATATAGAAGAACTAGAGCAAGCAAGAAAGATATTAGAAAAAGAAGGATTTAAAGTAAAATATTCAAAAAATATATTTTCAAATACAAATGGATATAGTAGCACTGCAAAAGAAAAAGCAGAAGATATAAATGAAATGTTTTCAGACAAAGAAGTAAAAATGATATGGTGTGCAAAAGGTGGAGAAAATAGTAATACAACATTTGAATATATAGATTATGAAAATATTAAGCAAAATCCTAAAATAATATGTGGATATAGTGATATAACATCATTAACAAATATAATTACAGAAAAAACAGGATTAGTAACATTTAATGGAACAAATTTTAAAACAATAGCTACAGATGAAACAGATTATAGTTATAAAGAAGCAATAAAAAGATTTGTTGATGGAAGTCTAGAAATAGGACAAAAAGGAGAAGAATATATAACATTAAAAGATGGAATTGCAGAAGGAGAATTAATAGGTGGAAATCTAAGTTTAACTAGAGGAATGGTATCAGGAAAATATTCTACAAATTTCCAAGATAAAATACTATTTATAGAAGAGTTAGGATTTGAAACAGATCCAGCTTTAGCTAGTAATTTCTTATATTATATGAAACAAAATGGAGTATTTGAAAAAATAAAAGGACTATGGATAGGAAACTATCAACATGAAAGTAATATAAGTTTAGAGAAAATAGTATTAGATGTTATAGGAGGTGAACACGAATTTCCAATTATAAAATCAAATAATTTTGGACATATAGAGGCAAAAACTGTAATTCCGATAGGAATAAAAGCAAGAATAGATACAACAAAAGATGTAAAAATAGAATTAATTGAAAAATGTGTTAAATAATAGAAGATGTGTCCCAGATGGGACAAAATGTCCCAAAGAGAAACGTCCCCAATGGGACATGAAGGGAGTAAAAAATGTTTGAAACATGGGAAGAACTAGAAAAATCAATAATTAATTGTAATAAATGCAAATTATGCAAAACGAGACAAAATATAGTATTTGGGACTGGAAACAAAAATGCTGAAATAATGTTTATAGGAGAAGGACCAGGAGCAGATGAAGATATGCAGGGAGAACCTTTTGTAGGACGAGCAGGTAAACTTATGAATATGGCATTTGGTGTTGTTGGAATAAATAGAGAGGATGTTTATATTGCAAATGTTGTTAAATGTAGACCTCCTGCAAATAGAAATCCAGAAGATGATGAAGCATTTGCATGTTTAAATTATCTAAGAAACCAAGTTATTCTAGTAAAACCTAAGATAATTGTTTTACTAGGAAGTGTAGCATTAAAGAATATTTTAGGAAAAGAGTATGGAATAACTAATTCTAGAGGGAAATGGATAGAAAGAAAACGTATTAAATATATGCCTACTTGGCATCCTGCTGCACTTTTGAGAGATGAAACTAAAAAGGTTGATTTTATAAATGATTTAAAACTAGTCATAAATGAATTAAAAACAAAAGGGGCTGTAAAAAAAGTCCCAACAAAAAATGAGTGAAAAATTTTCACTCAT
>CAOKJC010000073.1 GCA_948468685.1 uncultured Clostridium sp.
CTTCTTTTATTGTATATCCTTTTTCTTTTAAGTCACTTATCACTCCTGCTATTGTTGCTGCTTCTCCATTTGTTATTTCATCTATTTGTCTTTCCATATATGATATTCTTGCAATTTCTTCTATTTCTTTTAGTTTTGACAATTTTGCTGCTTCTCCTGCTTTTGTTAATAATCCACTATTTGTTAATGAATTTATTGTTATTCCGTGCTAATATTAACAATATTATTATTGTAATTACTAGTGCAACTAATGTTATACCATTATCTTTGCAAAACAAAACATTTTTCTCTCTCATCTTACAATCTTCTCCTTTTTCTTTTGATTTTCTACAAAATCATACTATCACACCAATAATCATTTTGCAAGTATTTTTAAGTGCATATTTATTTTTTTATATAATGTAAAATACTTGCAGGAGGAAATAGATAATATGAATAAATTAAAAATTCCAGAAAACCATAGTGGTATAAGCAAAACTCTACGCTTACCAGAAAATTTAGTAGATGATGTTCAAAACTTAGCAAACATAAAAAATCTATCATTTAACAGAATTATAATTTCACTAATAGAATTTAGTTTAGAAAATTTAGATGAAGAAGATAAAAATAAATTAAATTCATTAAAAAATTAAAATTTCTAGATTTATATCATTATCTAAACTAAAACATAATTTATTTTCTGTATCTTTAACATCATAAACCTGATTAAGATTTATAGAAAAATACATTTTATCTATATCATCTTTTATAGTTAATATATCATTTTCTATACCATATACTAATTTTTTTATATAAAATTGACAAGAAACAAAGCCTTTCTGCTTAATAGCAATTGGCTTTTCTCTATATTTTTCTAAACAATTTAAGACATTCATTAACATTCTATCATCCATAACCATCACCTATCTATATATTTATTTTTTCCCGTTCTAACAACAATTATTCTATTTTTACAAATCTTTACAATCAACATTTCATCATCAATATAAACTTATTAGTCAATATACAACTATATTTCATAGGACATGAAATTTTTCATATCCTTTTAATCAAAACCACCTAATAGATTAATTTTTCCTTATTATATACAATTGCAATTTATTTGTCAATATTAACTTTTTAAGTTTCGGTTTTTTATATAAATACAAAATTGATTATAGAAGAAAGATATATATTTCAAAGTGAGTTTGACCTGATTATTTATTTTTTTATCTGTTTAGAATGTGTCTCTTAATTCTAATTCTAATATATCTTAAACGCCTTGGAAAACGGAACTTTTAAATATATATCTTTCTTCTAAATTATATATTATTAAAAAAACCGAAACTTAAATGTAACTATTTATCCAAAAACTTACAAACAACAACACTCATATCATCTTTAGCAACACCATAAGTATTATCAATAGCCTCATTCAAAATCAAATCAGCAATTTTCTTAGTATTAGTAGACTCCATATCCTCAAGCAAATACTTAACCCATAAATCTTTATTCTTATATTCAACATTAGAATCAAGAATACCATCAGAGCACATAACCATAATATCACCATTTGCAATATCTCTATCAAAAGACTGCAAATTAGTATTATTAATAATACCAGCAGGAAGAGAATTAGCCTTTATAACTTGAACTTTCTTATTATTTTTTATATAAGTTGGACAAGCTCCACTTTTTATAAATTCTATATTACCTTTGTACAAATCCACAATAGCAATATCTAAAGTAGCAAAAATTTCCTCATTATTATTAATTAAACTAGAATTTATTAATTCAAGAGAAGTTTTCTTATCAAATCCTGAAACCAATAAATTCTCAAGCATTTTTAAGGCTTTATTACTACTTTGTCTAGCCTCATTTCCTGAACCCATACCATCACTTAGAGCTACTAAATATTTTCCGTCTTTTAATCTTATATTTAATATACTATCACCTGATATATTACTATTATTTTTAGTAACCTCTGAATTTCCAATTGCCATAACAAATCTATCATCAGAAAAGAAATTCAACCTAGTTCCAATACTAGCTTCCTCATTGAAAACAATTTTTTCATCTAAAATTTCTGTAAGTATTCCCTCAATGCATTCTATATCTGTATTATTAGATTTCTCCATATAAATTTCAATCAAAAATCTATCTTCTTTTTGTATTGAAATTTCTTGTATATTTATTTCCTTTTGCTTCAATAACTCAACTACTTGTCTCTTTTCATTTGTAAATTGTTCTTCATTCTTTATATTTTTTTCAATATTATCAGCAATATTTGAAAGAGCTCTAGAAACACCTTTCAATTGAGTTTCTATATTCTTTTTATTTTCCTCAAACTTCTTTTGCCAAACAAAATTTGATTTACTTATTTTATATGACATATTTATAACTCTAATCATTTGAGAAATATTTTCTTCTAAATATTCACTTATCTTTTTATCATCAAATCCAACTATATAACTATTGCACTTAGCAAATATTTCAAGTAATTGTTCTCTATTTATTTGTTGTTTATCAATCAACAGTTTGAACACTTCATCTACTATCTTTCCTTCTGCATTAGACATATCTTCATATAACATATTGTTTTCGTATCCATTTAAGTTATCTAACAATTCTGAAATAAATATATCCTTATTAGATTGCATTGGCTTATCATCTACAACAATTTCTTCAACATTATATGTTTTTGCCATTTCCTGTATAGTCTCAGAAACATTATTTAGCTTATCTGCGGTTTCTTTACTCTTATTTAGAGCCCTATCAGGAAAAATTGGTAATAATTTAGAACTTCCTATAAACTCTTCTATATTTATTTGAATTGATTTTGGAATTGCTAATAATCCTATTGATGCTATTAATATTTCTTTAAAATGTATTAATTCTACTGTATATCCATTAGCAACATAAGCAAGTACAATATTACCTAAACCAAAACCCACTATAACACCTAATTTACCAAATTTATTTAATATACCTGCTACCATACCTGAAATAGCATAAGCAGCTACCATTAGTGGGTCAGAGGTTGTTATTACACCTAAAGTAACGCCTATTGTAACACCTGCAGTTGTTCCAACTAAAACACCATTTTTCCACCCTAAAATCATTACAATTAATATACTTAAAATATTTCTTACTGAAAATCCAAAAACACTCAATTCTCCAAATGCACTAAATGCTATAGCTAACATTAAGCTAGCACCTAATATTTCTTCTATTGAAAATGCTTTTCCTTCAAAAAAGTCTCTAACTGCTATTATTGAATTTACAAATATCTTATAAAATACAACAGCTATTATTGAAATAGAAACACATGATAGTACATCATATAATGTAAAACCTGATATTCCAACATTTGCTAATTGAATTATCATATATGCTATAAAAATATTCTTTGACAATTTTATTTTCTCATTTTTTTCATCATCATTAGCTATTGGTTTAATTATAAACATAGTTATAAGCAAAACTAATGTTGTTAAAATATATGTTAAAGCTCCACTAATTCCAAATCTTATGGCACTACCTATTAAACTGAAAAAAATAACACCTAGCAATGGAACCGAATTTGCAATACATGCTCCAAAAACACTAATACCAAATGGTGACATCTCTCCTGAAACTCCAACCATCGATACCATTAAAGCTATTATATATATTGGTATATTTTTAATTGCAAAAACATTAGTAAATAATTCTATTTTTTTATTTTCTTTTTTACTATCTTTGTAATCTATATTCTCAATTGTACTCTCATTTATATTTTGAAACATCCTTACCACCTCTTAAACTTTTATTGCCATTATTTTACTACTTGTCCTTCGTATTTTTTGTCTTTTTTAGAAATCTATTTAAAAAAGTTTTTTACAATTTGTGATATATAATTTTTTTTTATTACATTATTCCATCGTTTGTGTTTCTTATTTTATTATAAATTATCAAAAAAAGCAATATATTCGCATTTTTTAAATCTCTTTTTTGTGTAAGTTGTTACAATTCACAGCCAATTCATATTTAATCTTTGCAAATATAGTGTTTATAATAATACTTTTTGCTGTGAATTGTAACACAAAAAATTTTCTTTCATATAATATATAGTATAATACATATGTATTATTAGAGGTGATAATATGAATATTGATGAAAATACAATGAATAATATTAAAAATATGGTTGATAATGGCAATTTACAA
Source organism: uncultured Clostridium sp. (assembly GCA_948468685.1). Taxonomy (GTDB): domain Bacteria; phylum Bacillota; class Clostridia; order TANB77; family CAG-508; genus CAG-269. Next base: position 4,188 of record CAOKJC010000073.1, read on the forward strand.
GATGCAATTTCACAAATCTCCCCAGAAATGATTCAAAACTTCTCACAAATGCTATCAAATCAAAATAACAATAACAATAGTAACAATAATAACCAAAACAATCAAAGTAATCCACAGAGTTTTAATCAAAGCAACATGAACTCAAAAAATAACTTCAATTCTAATCCAAATAATACAAATCAGACAAATAACTTTGATTTTAGCAACATAGATATGAATACAATAATGAAAATGTCATCTGCTTTTGGAAAAATTAATAACTCTAAAAATGACCCCAGTGCCAACTTATTAAACTCATTAAAACCATATCTACGTGACAGTAAAAAAGATAAACTAGATAATTATATGAATTTATTAAATATAGCAAAAATAGCAGAAATAGTAAAAGATAATAATAAGGAGAATAAATAAAATGTTTAGATTTCCTTTTTATGGTTATCAGTATAATAATCCATATTACAGATATCAAAAGCAATATATGAACAATCTAAAAAATTCACAAATAAATAAAGCTGAAAATAGTATTACTAATTCTACACAAATTAGTAATACTATTAATCAAAACAAAAATACTCAAAATTCTAACAACTGTAATTTAGATGACAATAAAGCACTATTCGAAATATTTGGTATCAAATTATATTTGGATGATTTAATAATTATGGGATTATTATATTTTCTATATCAAGAAAATGTAAAAGATGAAATGCTATATATAATTCTATTTTTATTGCTATTTTCTTAATTTCATATATAATAAAGTTACAATTCATCGTTATTATCTATTAATTTAAAAAATGTAATACTATTGGCAAATAATTTATTAATTATTCGATTACAATTTTACCATTATCAACATATACATATGCTTGTTTATGCATAGGTTCTTCATCTCTATCTATTTCTCTAAGAATATTAGCAATTCTAATTTGAACTGCGTCTAAATTTCCAGCAGCAATTATGGCCTTTTCATTTCCTTTTGCACCAGCATGAGCTAATCCCCTTAGACTTCCTAACACTACTATATTGTCTGAAGCAATGGCCTCCGCACCAGAATTAACATCTCCTAAAATCACTAAACTTCCTTCAGTTTCAATTTTCTGTCCAGATCTTAGTGAACCTTTATGAAATTTAGTTTCAGAAACAGCGATTTCCTGTTTAAATGTTCTTGTAATACTTGATAGTCCTAAGCTTTTGGGCATATCAAATTCAATATCAACATCTATATTATCTTTAATAAGTTCTTGTATTTCGTCAATCTCTTTATTCTTTAAAACCTTCCCTATTATCTTAATAGGAGTTTTATCATCTTTATATAATTTCTTTAACTCTGGTAACTTTTTAGTTAACGTTCTCACAATTTTCCATTGTTCTGCATCTTCTGCAATCTTTATTACAATTTGATTCCTTCTTAAATTAATACTCACACAATTATCCATTTTAACATCCATCCTTTCGCTTCGCTCATTACAAAATATAAAATTTGCAATTTTATATCTTACGAATTTAGTTATTTTATTTATTATTACAATTTAGAAAAAATTCATTTAAATTATTTAAAATTATTATATATTAATATTTATAAAGTATCGAATGTAACTGAAATATATTTAGAAATTCTTTTGAAATATAATGAGGAATGTTCACGTCGAATGTTAATGAGGACTAAGTGAAAGAGGCTCATTATATTTCATTAGAATTTCTTTATATATGTAAGGCAACCGAGATACTGCATAAATATTAATATATCAATAATTTTATAATATTTTACTAATTTTTTCAAAATTATTTACCTCATACTCTCAGTATAAGAAATAGCTCTCATATCCTCAGTTACATTTTGAGTATTCATCCCAAAATACTCAGCCATAATATTTCTAACAGCTTCAGCAGTATAATTACCATGACCACCATTCTCAACCATAACAACAACTGCAATTTCAGGTTCATCATAAGGAGCAAAAGCAGCAAACCAAGCATTTACTATATCCTTGCCATTTTTATCTTTACCAGCTTCTGCTGAACCAGTCTTTCCTCCAACTTCAATATCAAAATCTTTAAATCTTACATATGCAGTACCAGCTTCACCACTAGTAACTGAATTCATACCTTCTTTTACTGCATTTAAATATTGACTATTTAAAGTTATGTCATCATTTGAATCCTCATTTTTAAACCCTAACTTTTCATTAACAAAGTTATCTATTTCTTCTTTTGATACCGTTGTTCCATCAGGTTTTTGAATTGATTTTATTATACTAACATCTATACTATTCCCACCATTTGCAATCATACTAATATATTTAGCCATCTGTAAAGATGTAAATCTATTATATCCTTGACCAATTGCTGCATTTATTGTATCTCCAGGATTCCAAGTCACATTTATTGATTTTGCATATTCTTTGCTTGCAACTGTACCAGTAGCTTCATTTGGCAATTCAATTCCAGTTTTAACACCCAATCCAAAATATTTAGCATATTTAGCTAATATATCTATTCCCATTCTATCAGCTGTTTCATAAAAGAAATAATTACAAGATTTTTGAATTGCTCCAATTACATTAAGAGGTCCATGACCTACATGATAGTCTGTATAATACCAACACTTCGGTTGAAAGTTTTTATACTTAGTATAAACTCCTGTATCATTTATTCTTTCTGTTAATGTAACATTACCTGATTCCAAACCTGCAATAGCTGTAACCATTTTAAATATTGAACCAGGCTCATATGGGCTTTCAATACATCTATTTATTAATGGATGTAATTCATTATCCCTATAACTATTCCACTCAGATGTTGTAATTCCATTCGCAAATGATTGAGGATTATAATCTGGATAACTTGCCATAGCTAAAACTTCACCTGTTTTAACATTCATTACAACACAAGAGCCACCTTTAGCATCATAAACTCTTCCAAATCCACCTGTTTTTATCTTCTCAATATTAGATTTTAATTCTTGTTCTACTACCTTTTGAAGATTAGAATCTAATGTAAGTATAACATCACACCCAGAAATAGCATCTTCTTGAACAAATTCTGCTGTTATTGTTCCATCAACAGCCATATCAATTTGTTTTGTTCCCTTTTGACCTCTTAAATATTTTTCAAAAATATATTCAATTCCTGTTTTTCCAATAATATCATTTTGATCATATTCATTTTTATTGTCCTTATATTCTGTATCACTTATCTTAGCAGCATATCCTAAAATATGTGATGCTAATGTTCCTTCTTTATATTCTCTTACTGGTTGAACAGAAATACTTATACCTGGAAATTTGTCACTATTTTCACTAAGTTCTGCCACCGCTTCTCTTGGTATATCTTTAGCAATTGTTAAAGCCTTTGTACTACTATATCCTTCTGTTGTTATTTTATATCTAATTGATATAATTTTTCTTATTTCAATTACATCTTCATTCTCTATTTTATATTTTTCTTTAAACTTATAAAAAGCTTGCTCTGCTGAAAAATCATTATCTATATCATTATTTTTCTTCCAATTTTCCAAAGTTTTATCTGATATTTTGTACTCAAATGTATTTATATCAATAGGAAAAGAATCTGTATAACTTATATTATATTTTTCTAATACATTAATGATTTTAAGTATTGTTTTATTAAGTGTTTGTATATCTATTTTAGTTTTATATAATTCTAAATTAAACTTTTGATTAGAAGAAACTAATACATTTCCAGATCTATCTAAAATTTCTCCTCTTGCAGCTTCCAATGTACTTTCTCTTGTTAATCTTGTATTTGACTGTTCTCTATATTCTGCACCATGCACAATTTGAAGGTTAAATAATTGTACTATTAAAATTATTCCTATGACATATGTAAAAATAGTCATTATATTATATCTAAAATTAATACTTCTTTTATCAATATTTTTAGCCAATTTTTCACCTTCTTTCAAATTTTAAAAATATCTAGTCAAAATCTTATTTCCTTTGTATTCATTTTCTATATAAAATCCAAACCTTTGAATTAATGTATATATAATTATTGTAATTAAAATATTATAAAAAACTTCTATTAAAAGAATTCTCACAAAACTTAAAATTTCAATATTTATAGAATATAATACATAACTTACAAAATATGAAACTATCTCAAAAACTACAGTCGAAATTAAAACCATAAACATTATTGTAATTCTACTATCCTTTGAAAAGTTTTTATCAGAAAATTTAGCAATAATTCCAACTAGAATTAGTCCTAACAAATTAGTTCCAATTGTCTGCTCAAATAACAAATCTAAAAAAATACCAAAAATTGAAGCATATATAATCCACATAATTCTATTTCCAAATAGCCCTATAAATAATATATAAATCACAAAAAGATTTGGTTTTATACCTGCAATAGTAAACCAGTTAAAAAAATTAGATTGTAAAAAATATATTATAAATCCTATTAATATTAAAATCACATTTATAAGAGTTTTTCTCAATAATTCCACCTCTGTTAAATTAATTGTTTTTTATGACTAATACAGTATTTAATTTGTCAAAATCTACAGCTGTTTCAATAATAGCATATCTATCTGTAATGTTTTGAGTAGTAACAATTTTTTTAATAGTACCTACATGTATTCCTTTTGGATATATACCACCTAAACCAGATGTATCAATACTATCACCTTGTACTAAATTAGCATCAGTTGGTATATACATTGCTTTAAGTTCCATATTATTATTTAATGTTCCCTTACAAACAATACTATCTTTATTAGTACTCATCAAACAACTTATAGAACTTGATGTATCTATAATTGTTCTAACCTTAGCAGTACTATCAGTAACTGATATAACATATCCTACTAAACCTTCATCTGCAATAATTGTCATATTTTCTTCTATTCCATCATTTTTTCCTACATTTATAATTATTGTCTTTGAATAATTACTTATATCTTTATTAATAATATAAGCTGGCATAGTCTTATATTCACCATATTTTTCAGTCAAATTTAGATATTCCTTCAATGTTTCATTTTCAGTTTTAATATTTTCAAGCTCTCTTAAGGACTGTTCTAATTTACTATTTTCTTCTTTTAATTCTTTATTT
>CAOKJC010000074.1 GCA_948468685.1 uncultured Clostridium sp.
TCATTTTATCTTAAACGCCTTGGAGAACGGAACTTTTAAATATATATCTTTCTTCTAAATTAATAATATATTAAAAAAACTGAAACTCAAATTTCATACAATTTCTATTTTAATAGTTTCTCAACACCCGATGTAGATAATATTTTATCATATTTTTGAGCAATATTATTAACATCTTCATAAACCTCATTTATATCATAACAATCTATAACTTTAGCCTCCTTATTAGCAAGCCAATTACATATATTACTATTAATATTATCAATATAATTTTCTTTACCCTTAACAAATATTATTAAATCATTATCGCCTTTGTCCGATTCTTTTATCTCTTTAAATTTATCTACATCATTATTATTCCAATTTATATTCATTATTTTACTTTTTTGTTCTTCATCTAAATTCACATTAGATAAAAATTTTTGAACAGAATCATCTAAATTATTTTCAGTAACTATTACTACTTTCTTATTATTTTTTAAATTTTCACTAATATAAGGCATACTTATCATTTCAAAATGATAATCACTCGCAAAAAATAAACACATTTTTTCTCTTCTTTCGTTCTCTCTTATCATCTTATTTCTCAATCCTTTCATTTTATAAAAGTCTTTTTTCCTTAGCACTTCCTTATTTTTGATTACTGGTAAATTTTACCATTTATATTTTTATATGTCAATAATATTTCAGGAATATTTCAAAAATATTTCATCGTCTTTTTTCGACAAAAGAGCCTCTACTCAATAACAAAATCACTCCCTCTAACACTAAAATACCAATATCTGACTTCCAACTTCTAACCTCAATTTTAAAAAAATGTATAAATTTATAAAAAATGTAAATAAATAAAATATAGAATATTTTAGAAAAAAAGTTTATTGGAGGTAACTTATGAAAAATCACTTAAAAAATATCAGAAATTCCAAAATAGGAATTATATTTATATTAAGTATATTATTATTTTTATATACAACAATTTATGCTATTTCATATGCACAAGTAATATCATCTGACATAAGTAATAGTGTCTTTAGACTACATGTACTAGCCAACAGTGATAGTGAAGAAGACCAATCATTAAAATATAAAGTTAGGGATAATTTAATAAAATATATGAATAATATCTGTAAAGATTGTAGCTCAAAAGAAGAAGCAATAAATCTAGTTACATTACATCAAGAAGAATTTAAACAAGTAGCATTAGAAACAATAAAAACTGAAGGATATTCTTATGATGTAAATATAGAAATTGGAAACTTCGAATTTCCAACAAAACACTATGGCGATATATCTTTACCTGCGGGATTTTATGATGCATTAAAAGTAGAAATAGGAGAAGCAAAAGGAAAAAACTGGTGGTGTGTAATGTTCCCATCTTTATGTTTTGTAGATATAACATCTGGAATTGTTCCTGAAGAATCAAAAGAAGATTTACAAAATGTTTTATCTGATGAAGAATACGCAATAATTTCAGATAAATCTAACTATGGAATAAAATTTAAATTCAAACTATTAGAGTTCTTTGCCAATAGTAAATTTTTAATAGCGAACAAAAGCGGACATTAATAATATTTCTCTATTTTAAACATTTTAAAGTCCGCGTCTTTGTTCGTCTGCGAAAAATTGCAAAGCAATTTTTCTGTAGAATGTATTTATATTATAGGAAGTTCAAAGAACTTTCTATAATATAAAAATTAACACATATTTTAGTTTTAGTATTTTTATTTATATTTAAATTAAAAGTTATAATATATAGTAAAATGTAGTGATGCGCAGTTTGGGAGGACATTGTTAATATAGATTAGGTAGATTAATTCTTCTTTTTTTGAAGTTTTTACAAAAATATTTATATGATTAGTTCGACCAGTAAAGAACGGAATTTTACTATATATTATAACTTTTATATAAATTATTATTTAGAAATGCAAAAACTAAAATAGTCTATAACACTTGCATTAGTTTACTCTTTATGGTATATTTTATTGGAAAAACAATAAAGTTGTTTTTTACATTTAAAAAATATATTTTTAAATGTAAAAAAATAAAAACTCAGGAGGAATTTAAATTGGAAAAACTAGTAATAACAGGACCAACACCCTTAAAAGGTGAAGTAGAAATAAATGGTGCAAAAAATGCTGCAGTAGCAATTCTACCAGCAACATTATTAATAAATGGAGTTTGTACTATAAATAATCTTCCTAATATAAGCGATGTACAAATATTATGTACTATATTAGAAAAAATGGGTGCAAAAATAACATGGATAAATAAAAATGAAATAACTATAGATACAAGAAATATAAACACAACTCAAGCCCCACTAGATTTAACAAGTAAATTTAGAGCATCTTATTACATTATTGGAGCAATGCTTGGAAGAACTGGAGAAATAGAAGTTGGAATGCCTGGAGGATGTAAATTAGGAGCAAGACCTATTGACCAACATATAAAAGGCTTTGAATTATTAGGAGCAGATGTTGAAGTTGGAAAAGGTACTATATTGGCAAAATCAAACTGTCTAACAGGTACATCAATATATATGGACGTGGTATCTGTTGGTGCAACAATAAATGTAATGCTAGCTAGTGTTTTAGCAAAAGGAACTACAATTATAGACAATGCAGCTAAAGAACCACATATAGTAGATGTAGCTAACTTTTTAAATACAATGGGAGCAGACATTAGAGGAGCTGGTACAGATGTTATAAAAATTAATGGTGTTGAAAAATTGCATGGAGACGCTACATATTCTGTTGTACCAGACCAAATAGAAGCAGGAACATTTATGTTAGCAGCAATAGCATCAAAAGGAGACTTACTAATTAAAAACTGCATAACAAAACACTTAGACTCTATTACAGCAAAAATAGTAGAAATGGGTGGAAATGTAGAAGACAATGGAGATAGTATTAGAGTTTGGTATAGCAAAAGACCAAATAAAGCAAATATAAAAACATTACCATATCCTGGATTTCCTACTGACTTACAACCACAAATGGGTGTAGTCTTAGCAACAGCAAATGGTACAAGCATTATAAATGAAAGTATTTGGGAGTCAAGATTTCAATATACAGCTGAACTAAACAAAATGGGAGCAAATATAACAGCACAAGGAAAATCAGCAATATTTGAAGGCGTAGATGAACTATTTGGTTCACCAGTATATTCAACTGACCTAAGAGCAGGAGCAGCATTAATCATAGCTGGTATCTCTGCAACAGGAGTTACAGAAGTTTATAATCTAGAACACATTGATAGAGGATATGAAAATATAGAAGAAAAATTTAGAAAAATAGGTGCTAATATACAAAGAGTATCAGAATAATCAAAGGAAGAACACATTATGTTTAATTTTTGTAGTTTATATAGTGGTAGTAGTGGAAATAGTTTATTTGTAGAAACAGAAAATACAAAAATATTAATTGATGCAGGAGTCAGTAGCAAAAAAATAGAAACAGCATTAGCAAATTTAGAAGTTGACCCTGCTTCATTAAATGGAATACTAATAACACATGAACACTCAGACCATGTACAAGGTTTAGGAACATTTGCAAAAAAATATGATTTACCAGTATTCGTAAATCAAAAAACATTAGATGCAATGCCAATCCAAAAAGAAAAAATAGCTGAAAAAAATATAAAAAAATTCACAATTGAAGAAAAATTTGAAATTGGTGATATGCAAATCAAACCATTTGCAATACCACATGATGCCGCAAACCCTTGCGGATTTAATATTTTTAATGATAATAAAAAAATAAGTATAGCAACAGACATAGGACACATGACAAATGGAATTTTAAAAAATTTAGAAGATAGTATATTTGTTTTACTAGAATCAAACTATGATCCAGAAGTCTTAAAATTCTCAAGATATCCATATCCATTAAAAGCTAGAATTGCTGGTCCAAATGGTCACTTATCTAACGAATTTGCTGGAAAAACAATTAATCATCTTTTAAAATCAGGATTACAACAAGCAATGTTAGGACATTTAAGTAAAGAAAGCAATTTCCCAGAATTAGCTTATAAAACTGTAATAGATGAAATAATATCTTCAGGTACATATAACGAAAATTCGCTAAAACTAAGTGTAGCTAGTAGAGATATTCCTGGGCAAAAATGTCCCATTGGGGACGTTTCTTTTTGGGACAAAATGTCCCATTAGGGACACATCTTATTTCAATGTATGCAAATTTGCTATCGCTCGAACAGCTATCTTAATTTTTAAAGAAAGAGAAAAATAAAATGTTATCTATAAATATGATATGTATAGGAAAAATAAAAGAAAAATTTTTTAAAGATGCCATAGATGAATATTCAAAAAGACTATCCAAATATTGCAAACTAAATATTTTAGAATTACCAGATGAAAAAATTCCAGACAAAACAAATACAAATATAGAAAATGAAATTAAAGAAAAAGAATGTAATAATATCATAAATCATATAAAAAAAGATTCTTACATAATTTGTCTAGATTTAAAAGGAAAAGAATTTTCATCTGAAGAATTTTCTAAAAAAATTGAAAATATATCTATGATATCAAGTCAAATTACTTTTATAATTGGTGGTTCACTTGGTTTAACTGAAAAGCTTTTAAATTTATCTAATCAAAAAATATGCTTTTCAAAAATGACCTTTCCTCATCAATTAATACGAGTATTTCTATTAGAGCAAATATATAGAGCATTTAAGATTTCTAATGGTGAAACTTATCATAAGTAAAACTATAAATTAATTAATCTTTAAAAGTGTAATTATATTAATATTTTTGAGTAAGACCTAATGGTAGACCCCAGATATGTTTTACGAAAAAATATTAATATAATTACACTTTTAAATAGTTAATATTATATATAAATTGTAGGGAAAATATCTTAAATAATTCTTTGAAAGAAATTAGTGGGACAAATTATTAAAAACTTTCTAGGTTATTTTTATAGAACATCTTTTTTTGGGGGATAAGGATGACACAATATTCTCCCTACAAAATTAAAAACTTATGTAATTTTTATTATTTGATTTTTTTTTGAATAATTATAGCTAATATTTTAACTATAATTTTTTTGACAATTAAAAAAATGAATATAAATAAAATGAATTTTAAAATCATTAAGTCCTCCTATATTGTAAATACATTTTACACCACTTTCCATAAAATGTCAATAAGAAAATTTCGACAAAATTAGACATACCAATATTTTCAGCTCTTATACCATCATTCTACATACCAAAACACTCGTAATCATTCCAACAAAATCAGCAATTAGAGCTGCCCATAAAACAAATCTTGTCTTTTTTATACCAACACTACTAGTATAAACTGCAATTGTATATACTGTTGTCTCAGTAGACCCCATAATAACTGATGCAATAAGACCTATATTAGAATCAACACCAAAATTTTTCATAATATCTGTTGCAACCGCAATCGATGCACTTCCAGAAATTGGTCTAATAAAAGCCAAAGGTAATATTTCTGTTGGAAAACTGATTAAATTAAAAGCAGGTGTTATAAATCTACAAATTAAGTCGATTATTCCAGAACTTCTTAATAAACCAATAGCCACAAACAGTCCCACTAATGTTGGAAATAAATTTAGTACTACTCCTACTCCCTCTTTTGCTCCATCTAAAAATATATCAAAAACTTTCTTTCTTTCTAATACACCATATAAAATTATAATAATTATCATTAAAGGCATTGCAGCATTTGAAAAAAAATCTATAAACTTCATAGAAACTCCTTCTACCAATTATATTATTGTTAAAACTCATCCATATACTTAAAACTCTTTAAAATATTATTGAATTATAACCATTATTTCCCTAACTTTATAAAGATTTTTGTAGCTATAATACCTGCACATGCTGCACAAATTGTAGCAATCCATACAGGAATAATTATAGCTGTAGGATTTCCAGAACCTAATGAACTTCTTATGGCAATAACAGTTGTAGGAATTATTTGTATAGAAGCTGTATTAAGTACAATAAAAGTTGCCATTTCATTTGTTATAACTTTTTTATTTGTATTTTCCTCTTGCATAGATTTCATCGCTTTAATTCCAAGAGGAGTAGCAGCATTTCCAAGCCCCAAAATATTAGCAACCATATTCATCGAAATCTCCTGATAAACTTTACTTTCTTTTTTCAATTTTGGAAACAACAATTTCATTATAGGTTTTAAAAAATTAGTAATTTTTTGCATAGCCGATGTCTTAGCAGCAATCTGCATTATTCCACTCCACAAACACATTGTACCAACTAAAGTAATACATAAATTAACAGCCGCTTCTGTACTCTCAAATATAGAAGAATTCAACTGTTTTATACTCCCTGTTAAAAATGAAAAAATAACAGATATTATTATAAAAATTGGCCAAACTCCATTTAACATCACAATCACCTTTAATAATTTTATTATTTATTTCACTTTTTTATTCTTTTTAATTGATTTTCTACAGCTTTTGTGATATATATAAAGTAGCAATGGGAATTGTACAATGTAACATTAAGGAGGAAAAGCATGAAATCAACAGGAATTATAAGAAGAGTTGACGAATTAGGAAGAGTCGTTATTCCAATTGAGATCAGAAATCAATTTAATATAGTTGAAAAAGATCCAATTGAAATTTATGTAGATAACTCTTCAATCGTTTTAACAAAATATGAACAAAATTGTGTTTTCTGTGGTAGCACAGAAAATTTAGTAGATTATAAAAACAAATTAGTTTGTGAAGAATGTTCTAGAAAGTTGAACTCATTACATGAAAAATAAAGAAGTAATATTTTTCAATATTGCTTCCTTATTTTTATATAAAATTCTTATAAACCTCATTTTTATTAACATTTCTATCTTTAGCAATCTTTTTAATTATATCCTTTTTAGCAAAACCTTGATTTTCATAAAATTTGTAATGTTCTTCTATCCTTAAATTATTTAACTCATTTTCTTCTACTATATCAGTATTACCTTCAATTATTAAAACAATTTCGCCTTTTATATCTTTAGACTTTTGAATTAGTTCCTCTATATTTCCTCTTATAAATTCTTCATGAATTTTAGTAATTTCTCTTGCCAAAGTAATCCTTCTATCAAAATTTAATATCTTCCCTAAATCTTTTAATGTTGCTTCCAACTTATGTGGAGCTTCATAAATTATTACTGTTTTATTAGACTTTTCTATTTCAGATAATTTATCTTTTCTTAATTTCTTATTTAAAGGTAAAAATCCTAAAAAATTAAATTCCTTAGTACTAATTCCTGAACAAATTAAAGAATTAATCATTGCACATGCACCTGGAATTGGAACAATATTTATATCTAAATCTATACATTTTTTTATTATTTCTTCTCCTGGATCACAAATTCCAGGTGTACCTGCATCAGAAACTAATGCTATATTATTACCATCTTGTAATTTTTCTATTAAGATATCTGACTTTATTTCTTCATTGTGTCTATGGTAACTAATCAAAGGTTTAGAAATTTCTAAATGATTTAATAACTTTAAAGTATGTCTTGTATCTTCTGCTGCAATCAAATCAACTTCTTTTAAAATCCTAATTGCTCTTAATGTTATATCTTCTAAATTTCCTATTGGTGTAGCTACAATATATAATGTTCCAATTTCATTATTTTCTTTCAATTACTTCTCCTCTTTTCTTTTTTATAATCTATTATAAATTATCTTTAATTACTCAAATTATTTCTTATTATAATTTCTCAAAACCTCATCAGTATAAGAACCATCTTCATTATAAATATATAAATTTTCTCTAAACTTTAAATAATCTCCACCATTTTTCAAACCTTTTACTAAAACAATTTTGGGAGGATTCTTTTCATTAGAAAATACTAATCTAACTTCTTTTGGCTCTATTTTATATTTTCTCATTAATGAAAATATATCCACTATCCTTTCAGGTCTGTGAATCATATAAAATTCACCTTTATCTTTTAAAAGTTTGCTAGAAACACTAATAAAATCCTCTAAATTCGCAAGAATTTCATGCCTCGAAATTAATCTTTTCTGTTCTTCATTAATTACTCCTGTATTCTGTTTTTTATATGGTGGATTTGTAACAATTGCATCAAAAGAATTAGTATCAAAAATATTTGTTAAATTTAAAACATTTTCATTAATAACTTCAAACTTATCTTCTAAATTATTTAATTTTATACTTCTACAAGCCATATCATATACTTCTTCTTGAACTTCTACACCTACTATTTTTTTTAATTTTGTTTTTCCGCATAACAAAATTGAAATAATACCTGTGCCAGTTCCTAAATCTATTACTTTTGCATCCTTTTTTATATTTTTAGCAAAATCAGAAAGTAATACTGCATCTATCCCAAAACAAAATCCATCCTTATTTTGAATTATTTTTAAATCTTTAAATTCTAAATCATCTATTCTTTCATTTTCTTTTAATTCTATATCCATTTTTATATCTTCCTAATTAAAATATTTGACTTTTTATACTATACAATAAAATTATACAAAAAACAAGCGAACAACTAAAATAATTATCAAACTCACAATTATTTTTTTTTTGAATATTATAATACTAGCAAGATTTGTAAAATTGAAAATTGCATTTTCGATTTTGCGATGAACGAGCAAAGTGAGCGAAAGGAAAAATAAAATGCCTAATTTATATAGATGTGAAAATACACAACTTTTAGAAAAAATTAAAAATGAACAATATGAAAAAAGAGGAGAAAAATCACCTCATAAGTCTCAAAAGAAAAAATTAAATTTTAAAGCTTGCAAAAAAAATACTCTAAATTCATTAAATGAAGTAGAGCATTTTTTAAGAAACTTTAATGGATTTATGAAATATGTAAAATTATATAAAATATTAAAATAATGTCCCAAAATTATTCACTTAATTGGGACATTATTTTCTCAAAAAATTCTATTTTTTTACAGATCTTGAATACTATTACCTCTTAATAATTCCATGTATCTTCAACTTTGTCTTCTATTTTTGGTACCTGTGTTTTTGTGACATTAGATTTTA
>CAOKJC010000075.1 GCA_948468685.1 uncultured Clostridium sp.
TATTAATATTAGCACGGAATAACAATAAATTCATTAACAAACAGTGGATTATTAAATAAAGCAAGTCAAGCAGGAAAATTAACACAAATAAAAGAAATAGAAGAAGCAGCAAACTTAGCATATATAGCAAGACAAATAGATGAAGTAACAAAAGGAGAGGCAGCCACAATAGCAGGAGTGATAAGTGACTTAAAAGAAAAAGGATATACAATAAAAGAAGTAACTGGAGGAACAAATAGTATAACAGGAATAGCATTAAGTGAAGAAGATATAACAATGGAAAGAAATACAGAAAAAACAGTAACATATACATTTGTATATTCAGATGGATCAACAGTAAGATACTTTGTAGAAGTAGATGAAAAAGACTATGAAATAACATTTAATAATGGAGAAATTAAAGTAAATACAAATGAAACAAATTTAGGAGAAATGGACAAAGAACCAGAAGTAACAGTAACATCAAGTAACAGTGATATAATAGAAGTAAATAAAACTGAAGAAGGAAAAATAGTATTAACAGCAAAGAATGAAATAGGAGAGGTAACAATAACAGTAACAGGTGTAGGTCAAAGCCAAACTTGTATAGTAACAGTAGAATTATTTACAGGAATAAATGCAAGTGAAACAAATCCAGCAGGAGCATTACCAGAAGGAAATATAGAAGTAATTGAATCAGATGCATCAAAGGGGATAGTAATAAAAGATAAAAATGATAGAGAATGGGTATGGGTAGAAGTTCCAAAAACAATATTTACAACAGCAAATAGTAGTACTGATTATACAAATATAAAAAATGATTTAATAACATATGCAGGAGTATATAGAAAAGGTTCAGCAACTCAAAATTTGAGTTTTACTGATGAATGGTATGATGGAATAGTTCAAGTTGGGGAAGATATTCTAATAATTCATTAACAGCAAAATCAGATGCTACTAAAAAAATGAATATATATGATTTTGCAGGAAATAACTGGGAATATACATTAGAAAAAACGACTTATCGTGATGGTCCATGTACTGTTAGGGGAGGTTGCCAAAGTTGGGCTGGTTTCACAGCTCCAGCTTCTTACCGTAATGGTCATAGGGTTAACGAGTGCACGTATAGTACTTTTAGGGCTACTTTTTATTAGTAGATTTGAAGTAAAGCATTGTATAAAATTAAGATTAAAGAAATATCAAGAATTTCACTTGATATTTCTTTATTTTTAATATATATATTTTTATATAAATCCATAACAAACAACAGAAGGAATACTAAAAAGTTTATTTGAAGCTTTCAAATCTCAAAAACAAAATGAAAAAATATATAAATTGATATTTTATTATATAGCAATGAACCTAAAAATATATAGAATAAAATCAGAATGGAAATACAAAGAAGATATCCAGATATATTAATAATACCAAGAGATACAGAAAAAGGATATTGTTCAGTAATGAGAGAATTCAAATATCTAAAAAAAGAGTACATAAAAAAATAAGAGTAATCTTTGTTTTTAACATTTAGATTACTCTTTAAAAAATTTAATTATTTTCCAATAATATATCCAACATTTTAGGATAGATTTTAGCAGCATTTTTATTCCAATTATCAACTATTTTTTTTGCTCTATCACGAGAACCAGCAAAAGTTTTAACTTCAAATATTGTTTCATTTTTTTCAATAACTTTACATTTTATAATATAATCATTTTCACTTCTAGGAATAAATTCAGCTATAATAGAAGTTTCATCAGTAATAGAAGAAAACTCCTCTTCAAAAACATTATCCGCTTTCAATTTTAATATACCTGGTAAAATATCAAGTGTAAGAGATAATGAATTTTTACCTTCAGTTGTAATTCTTAGAACAGATTCTTCTTCTTCTTCTTTAGTGAATATACCTACTAACTTTGAATCTAATAAATCAGTTAATACTTCTTTAAAATAGAAGTAATTAATATCATTTATTGAAGAAATAATTTTATACAAACCATCTTCTAATATTCCATTTGAAATCTTATTTAGTATATATAAAATTAAAACTTTATTTTCAGCCAAAGCAGTAGTATTATCTAAATTAGACATTTTATAATACTCCTTTCGCTTTGTTGATCATAAATTAAAAATTTTTATGAAACCTTCAATTTATAAAACCTTATCAATTTTTTTAAATTATATCATAAAAAATGGAAAAAGTAAAATATTTTTTAAATAAATGTTTAAAAATTAGATATAAAGTTGTATAATAGTATATATCGAGAAGATCGAATGGCGCCAAACAAAACAAAGCGCATAAAATTTGGCAGACAGAAATTTTGGAAAAATTTTTGGATGAAGGTGAACAGAGCAAAGCACAATGATTTTCAAACTCAAAAATTTAAAAATTTTTGAGTTGTGATGAGAGAATGAAATGAGTGAAAGGAAGGGATAAAAATGAAAAAGGGAAAAGTAGTTCTTATAGGAACAGGATTTGTAGGAATGAGTATGGCATACTCAATGTTAAATAGAGGCGGTGTTAACGAATTAATATTAATAGACATTGATAAAGACAAAACAATAGGAGAAGAAATGGATTTATCTCATGGATTACCATTTGCACCACAAAAAATGGTAATAAAAGCAGGAGATTATGATGAATGTAAAGATGCACAAGTTATTGTTATAACAGCTGGAATAGCACAAAAACCAGGACAAACAAGATTAGAGCTAGCTGAAACTAATACAAAAATAATGAAAGGCATTACACAAAATATAATGAACAGTGGATTTAATGGAGTTATTATTGTTGCAAGCAATCCAGTTGATTTAATGACATATGTTGTATCAAAAGTATCAGGACTTCCAAAAAATCAAGTAATTGGTTCAGGAACAGTTCTAGATACAGCTAGACTACGTTATATAATGTCAGATTATTTAAAAGTTTCTAGTAAAAATATTCATGCATATGTAATGGGAGAACATGGAGACTCTTCATTTGTCCCATGGAATCATGCCTATGTCGGATGTAAAAAAGTAAAAGATGTAATGGAAGATAATAATCATCCTATGGAAGATTTAGAAAAAATTCATCATGATGTTGTAAATGCTGCATATGAAATAATAAATAAGAAAAAAGCTACCTATTATGGTATAGGTATGGCATTAAGAAAATTAGTTAAAGCTGTTATAGATAATGAAAATACTATAATGACTGTTTCAACATACTTAAAAGATGGAGAATATGGTCAAGATGACATTTATATAGGAGTTCCTGCAATTATAGATAATAAAGGTGTTAGAGAGTTATTAAATCTTGAATTAACAAAAGAAGAACAAGAAAAACTTGATAATAGTTGTAAAATTATAAAAGAAATGAGAAAACAATCAATTGATAAAATAATAGAAGAATAAATATCTCATTAGGAAGGAAAAAATTAAGTATGAAAATAGAAAGTCAAAATGGAAATAGAGTTCAAGAAATAAAAAAAGTACAGAGAATAGCAGATGTAAAGCCAAATTTATACTATACTAAAAGAGGATTAACAAAATATGACCAAACTGGTGAAACATCAGATCAATTAATAGATACAAGAAAGATGACAGATTCTACAATTAAAGAAGTTTTTGAAATGGAAAATGCAAGAAATGAAAATTCTAGGCATCATAATAGTTTAAATACAGAAGTAACAGAAAAAGATATAGTAAAAGAATTTAAAAATGGTTTTAAAGCAAATAAAAATAGTAATACAATTATAGAAAATGATAAAGATGAATATATGCCAAAAGAAGGAGAAGAAAGATAAAAAACTGAAACTTGAGAGAATTAACTATTGCAATTTGAAAGGTTATATGGTAAAATATGCAAGTACAAAAAGTAAGTATGGGAGGAAAATATAAATGGAAATAATAAGAGGTGTATTAACAGCTATATATATTGTTGTAGCATTAGTAGTAATAGTAATAGCTTTAACACAAACAAAGGATGATTCAGGATTATCATCAACAGTAACAGGGTCATCTACAAATAATTTTTATGAGAAAAATAAAGGAAGAACTAAAGAAGGAAAACAAAAAAAGGTAATGATAATATCATCAATTATATTTGGTGTATTAACTATTGTATTAGGAATATTATACTTAGCATAAATATAAAATCATTGTAATAAAACTATAAAGTTTATTATAATGATTTTTATTATATCTCATTTATTTACAGGAATTATAAAAAGTTTCTAAAAAAACCTAATAAAAATATTGCAATAATTAACATAATGTGGTAAAATAGGTTATAGAAACAGTTGAATAAAGCATCCATAAGGAAAAGGAGAAACAACATGAAAAAAACAACTAGTATTCCCAGGGAAACAAACAACATCAACTCTCTGCCTGAGTGCTGGATAAGCGACCAGGGCAAGTACATTCACTGTAAGAACTCCAAAATGCAGAGAAGATTGCCTGTAATAGGTAGCCGGTATAAACAGATTCTGAACGATATGAATGTAGCGTTTAGAGTAATTCAGACACCTATGGGCAAAGAAGTTCTGCAGTACTGGGACAAGAAGGTATGTATCGAATACAAGATAACCTTGCCGCTTTATGAAAAGCAGGGCGACAAATTTATCCATACAGGAAATCATACTGATCGTACCCAGAGCAGTAAAATGCTCACTGCTGCATTCGAGCTTCAGAAAAACGTTGGGAAACGTAAAAAAGAAACTGATGAGGCTGAGCAGGCACAGAGGCAGGTAATGCAAAAGCAGAAATACGAAGAAGTACAGGCGAAGTTGCAGTCTGACGAAGAGTTGGCTGGTGTCAGCTTTTTAAGTACTATTGTTCCCAATTTTGGCAATGACAGTATGATAATTTTCAATTTGCCGAAGGTGATCAAGGATAAGAAATATCCGAGCTACTACTATGTAGCATTTGACAAAAACCGGATTGGCAAAAAGAAGGTTATTACTCTGGAAGTACCTAATGGGAAAATTCAGCAGTACTTGGGCAAGCAGAGGGAAAACGTGAAGTATTGGGCAGGAGAACTGGGAGTTAAGTTTATTAGTGTTGTAGAGGCAACGGAGTAAAAAAAGAGCTGGTAGGCAGTAATTGAAGCTTACCAGCTTTTTTTTTGTGTAAAGTATTGCAAAAATTAACATAATATGTTATAATCTGATTATAGCTTTTTAAATAATAACAATTTTAGGAGGAAAACAATATGAAAGAAAAGGTCAACAATCTTCTTCGGCAGATAACAGAGGCGTTGGAAGACAGCAAGCAGGCGGTAGGAGTATACAACAATCACTTCGACGACAGATACACAGATATTTATGTGAGTGAGGACGACGAAGAATTCAGGATTCTGAGAGTAGGAAGAATTCCTAAGGATAGCGAAGGAGAGATAACGTATACAAACTGGTATGCGGTATTCAATGTTACAGAACTTACACCAGAGTCTATTATTACATTGGAAGTTCCTAAAGGCAAAGAAGGTTTATTTGCAGGAACAGGGATGTGGCAGAGAGGATATTGGTGTGAAGCTCTGGGAGTAAAGAGCATTAGTATTGTTGGAACAGAATGAAAAAGGAAACTGGTGAGTAGTAATTAAAACTTACCAGTTTTTCCAGTTTTTATGTTGTAGAACAGTAAATAAAATGTTATAATAAGCTTGAAAGGAAAAGAAGATGGAAGAAAAGCAAGATATTATTTTAAAATTTATGAAAGATGAAGATTATACACCAATGAAAGCAAAAGAAATGGCAATAATTTTAGGTGTACCAAAAAAAGAATATAATCAATTTTTGGAAATACTAAAAGAATTAGAAGAGAATTATAAAGTTGTAAAAAATAGGAAGAACAGATATAGAATAATTGAAGAAAATTTTCAAGAAGGAATATACAGAAAAAATCAGAAAGGATTTGGATTTGTAAAAATAGAAAATGAAGAAGATGAAATATATATATCAAAAGAAAACTCTTTAGACGCATTAAATGGAGACAAAGTATTAATAGAAATAATAGAAGAAAAAAACAAAATAAAAAGTGCAGAAGGAAAAATAAAAAAGATAATAAAACATGAGAGAGAAACAATAGTTGGAACATTTCAAAAGAATGATAATTTTGGATTTGTAGTACCAGATGATAGAAGCTTAGGAACAGATATATTTATCTCAAAAAATAATTTTGGAAAAGCTAGAAATGGTCACAAAGTATTAGTACAAATAACAAAATATCCTGAAAAAGGGAAAAATGCAGAAGGAAAAATTATAGAAATATTAGGAAATCCAAATCAAGCAGGTGTAGATATGTTATCACTAATCAAAGAATATAACTTACCATCCACATTTCCAGAGCAAGTTGTGGAAGAAGCAAAGAAATATGGTGATAAAATAGATGAAAAAGATATAAAAAATAGAATTGATTGTAGAGAACATACAATTTTTACGATAGATGGAGAAGATGCAAAAGATTTAGATGATGCAATAAGAGTTACAAAACTTGAAAATGGAAATTATAAATTAGACGTTCATATTGCAGATGTAAGTTACTATGTAAGAGAAGGAAGTCTGCTAGACCAAGAAGCACAAATAAGAGGAACAAGTATATACATGTTAAGTAGAGTAATACCAATGCTACCAAGAGAATTATCAAATGGAATATGTAGTTTAAATGCAGGAGAAGACAGATATACACTTTCATGTTCAATGGAAATAAATGCACAAGGAAAAACGATTGGGGCAGAAGTATATAAAGGAATAATAAATGTACGAGAAAGAATGAATTATCATGATGTACAGAAAATCTTAGATAAATCAGATGAACAAGTACTAAAAAAATACGAAAAATATATAAAAGACTTCGAATTAATGGCAGAGCTTGCAACAATTCTAAAAAATAGAAGATTAGAACAAGGATATCTAAATTTAGACATTCCAGAAAGCAAAATTGAATTAGATAAAGATGGATTTGCAATAAATGTTGGAAAATATGAAACAAGCTTTAGTAATGAAATAATAGAACAATTTATGCTAAGTGCCAATGAAGCAATTGCAGAAAAATTCTATTGGTTAGAAGCACCATTTATATATAGAGTTCATGAAGATCCAGATATAGATAAAGTTAATGACTTAAACAAATTTTTATTTAATTATGGATTAAAAATAAAAACTGCAAATGAAAAAGTTTATCCAACAGAAGTATCAAAGATATTACAAGAAATAAAAGGAAAAGAAGAAGAAAAAGTAATATCAACACTAATATTAAGAACATTAAAACTTGCCAAATACGAAGCAGAAAACAAGGGACATTTTGGAATAGCAAGTAAATATTATTGTCACTTTACATCACCAATAAGAAGGTACCCAGACTTATTTATTCATAGAATAATATCAAAATATTTGGAAGAAAATTATGTTGTGGATGATGAATTTATAGAAGAATATAAAGAAAAAGCAGAGCAAAGAGCAGCATCTTCATCAGAAAGAGAAAAAGTAGCAACAAAAGTAGAAAGAGATAGTGAAGACTTGAAAAAGGCAGAATTTATGCAAGATAAAATTGGAGAAGAATATGAGGGAATCGTATCATCAGTTACTCAATTTGGAATATTTGTTGAATTAGAAAATACAGTAGAAGGATTAATAAGATTTGAAAATTTGGGTAATGAATATTTTATTTATGATGAAGAACGAAAAAGATTAATAGGAGAAAGAACTAATAAGACTTATAAGATTGGTGACAAAGTTAAAATTAAAGTTATTTCTGCTAATAAAATATTAAGACAAATTGATTTTGAGACTGTAACGTAGTTGTTACAATTCACAGCCAAAAAATTATTATAGAAATGCTTAATATATAATATTTAAAATTTGCGTTTTACAAGGCATTTATGATACAGAAACTTCATATGTTAGATACACACTATAATATTAATGTGAATAACAACTCAAGGTCAAACTCAATTTGAAATATTATATATTAAGCATTTTCAAGTAAAATAAAAAATAGCTGTGAAATGTAACACTTAGTTACATTTGTGACAAAATTTTATATGAAAATTGTAGAAAAAAGTAAGATTATATGATATAATAAAACAAGTTGCAAGTATGCAGCCAAAAATATCAATATATTAGAAAAGGAGATGGCACAAATGAAGATTAAAGTTATGGCATCAACGAAGGTAGGATATGTTTTATCAAAAGAAGAAGCATTAGATTTTTCAGGAAAATCAGCTGGTATATGCTATTTACCAGACACACTTGAAACATTATTTTCAGAAGCACCAGAAAAAACTCAAAGAAGAGTAAAAGGAAATTTGCAATCAGGACATCATAGTGTATTTGGACATGCAACTTACAATTTAGCATTAGAAGGAATACCAAAAATTATTGCAATGATTTTAAACAATGAAAAAATTTATACAACATCAGAAAAATCAGCAAGATACACAAAAATGCAACCTTCTGAAAAAGAAAAAGTTTTATATGAAAAATGGATAGAAATTTACAAAGAAGTAATTAGTAAAGAATACCCAAAATTTGATGAGAAAAAGGTTCAAAAATTAGCTCAAGAAAATGCTAGATATTTAATAAGTGTGTTTACACCAGCAACAATTATGGAGTATACAGTTAACTTTCAACAATTAAATTTTATTATGAGCTGGTTTGAAG
>CAOKJC010000076.1 GCA_948468685.1 uncultured Clostridium sp.
CCAGTATTTACCAGTAAAATAATAAAGAAAGAAAATTTACTCTTTTTTTCTGCTTCTTTTAAAATTTTATTGTTTTTCTCATAAATCTTTTGTATAATTGAATACATAAGAGATACCTCCTTTGAATATTAATTTTTTTGGTAAAAATATTCTATCAAATCGGTATCTCTTATTCAATTTTTTTCTTAAATTTTCCTACTAAAAGTTTATACTAACTTGATTTTTGTGAAGATTAAATACATTAAAAATCCCTATTTTGATTTTGACTCCAATACCCTGTCCTTTTACAATTATGCTGCTCTTTTATAATTATTTCTTTTAAAGTAAATCCTGTTTCGATAAAAATATTCATGATATAAAAACCTAATGGAATAACATTTTTATTTTTCCTTATGTCTCCTATTAAAACTGCACAATATTTATTTTTCTTTAAAATTCTAAAACATTCCTTTGAAAATAATTTCATTTGGTCTAAAAATTCGTTTAATTCTAATCTTGATATATCTTCTTTGATATCCTTGCTATACTTTATTATATTAGCATATGGCGGATGTGCAAAGTGGTGGGCAATTACCTCTGTAATCTCCTTTATGTGTTGCCCAATTTCCTCTTTCTTTAAATGACCATATCATAGTATTGTTTCTGTTGAATGTGTAAATGTTTTACAAGCTCGGTTTGGTGGTGGATTTGTTTTTTGCCAGGTTATATTATTAATTATCTTAAAACCTTCTTCTTCAAGTGCCATACCTATTGAATAAATGTTATGCAATGTCCCACTTATCCATATTGTTCCATTGTCTTTTAATATTCTATAACATTCTCTTATCCACTTTTTATTAAATTTGTGTTTATATTTTAATGAAGTAGATTCATCCCACTTTCCTTTATTTACTGTTACCATTTTGCCACCTACTACATGTTATACCATCGTTTGATAGAAAGTATGGTAGATCTGCAAATATTGTATTTACTGTTTTATCTTCAAATTTTTTTAATACTCTAAATGTATCACCTTTTATTAATTTGAAATGTTCCTCATTAAAATAATATTTTCCTGTATACATTATCACACTCCATTATAATTATGCCTTATAGTTTGTTACTAATATTTCAGATATTTTTCCTCTTCCATTTGAATTTGCATTTATCATTCTACTTGCCTGTATTTGATTTATATTGAATCCTTGATATATATTATCAAAGAATGTATCTTCTTTATTTATATTTTTAGGATTTGAATTACTTAGCATTAGTTTTGCGTTTCGTTCATTTAACTCTCCATAAAATGTTGCTAATTCTCTTTGATTGTCATCGCTAAAGTCTTCTTTCGTATATGATGTGAATCCTGATGTTACATTTAATGGTCTGTATGGTGAATCAAAATACACAAATGTATTTTCTGTTACATATTCCATACTTCTACTATAATCTCCATATTGAAATTGAACATTTTATATTAATTGTGACAGTAGTCTTAAATTTTCTTCATCGCATATTGTAGGATTCTTATAGCTTCCAACTGGAACATTAAATTTTCCATCTTTATTCACTCTGTATAATCCATTAAAACATGTCCTATTTAAGTATATGAATTGTGCTGCCCTTTGAACATTTTGCTCATTTTCTTCTAATTCATAGTTATTATATTCATCTCTTGTATTATAAAAGTAATTTTTTCTTTCTTCTTGTCCTAATTGTAAATATTCTGTTTCCATTTGTTTTAAGTTGGTTATTAATTCTTCTACATTATTTTTTTAAACATTGTATGAATTTATTAAATTTATGTTTATATCAAATGCATATACTTCTTGAATATCATATTTTTGTAATATATCTATTAGAACAGCTCCTCCACCTACAAATGGTTCAATATATCTTTCTATTATTCCACTTTTTAATTCATATGAGTAAAAATTGTTTAGCTGTGGTATTAAACTTCCTTTTCCTCCATCCCATTTTACAAATGGTCTTATTTTTTCTGACATTTTCGTACCTCTTTATTGTATTTTTGGTAATTTTATCACATTTAGTTCATTTTATCTGCCTTTTATCTAATAAAAATATTTTTTATACTTGATTTTTCAGTTTTTTTAAGCTTAAATACACAACCGATTGGAGGTGAAAATATGAATTCAAAATCTCTACTAGCTCTATACAACGTAGAATATACCTGTATAGAAAAACCTATCCCTAAAGATTCAAAATATGCCAAAACATTATCTAAATGCACTAATCTTCAAGAAAAATTAGCTATACTAGTAGATAAAGAAACTTTTGCTTTAATTGATAAGACTTTAGAGTGTCAAAGTGAATTGTCTGCTATTGAAATGGAAGAAGTATTTGTTGAAGACTTTTCTTTAGCTATATCCTTAGTGTTGGAAGCGATATCTAACAAATAAGTTACCCCCTCCCCTATGTATTTCCCGAAATAATTTGTTTGACTCCCCTCGCCGTTCCCCTTTCTTTATTTTCTAGAGATTAGAGGCGGGGGTGGTCTTTATATTTTTGGGTATACATTTTTGTTTATATTTCAATACTTCTACTTGTTTTATACCGATTATCACAGTAAAAAATAGTAACTACATATTTAGTAATTACTATCTACTATATAACTAATTATTCTTTTATTACACTAGTTCTCTAAATTCTACTGGGGAATATCCTCCTAAAACATATTGTGGACTATTGTTATACCATTCCATAAACAATTCCATAAATTCTTTTATTTCTTCTTCATCTTCAAATCTGCATTTTTCTGTTAATTCACTTAGTATGTTTTCTCCTAATTCACTCTTTTTAATGATTCTTTGAAATGGATATTCCCAAACATTTTCATTTTTTGATTTTATATATTCATATAATTTTTTAGCTGATTTATCCCATAAATATTCTTCTCTATTCAATATTTCCTGCTCTTTAAAATTTTTATATTTAAGCCCTCTAGATTTCTGTTCATCAACAATATATCCAACATCTTCCTCCTCATCTAAATATGTTACAAATTGCTGCACTTGGTTTGTATTAGTCCATCTAACATTATAATAATTAACATCTAAATTTAAATTAAGTCTTTTAAAATAGATGTCCTCTAATTCTTTTGATGATATAATTTCATTCATATACTTGCAGATTTGTGTCCTTAAAAATTCAAATTCTACTATCCCATAAGAATATAGCATTCCTTTTGTCAAACTTTCTATTCTACCATATCTTTTTGCTAGTTCCTTGTTTTCTTTTGAAAACAGTTTATCTAATTTTTCTATTACTCCTGGATTTAATGAATAGTTATATTCCATATGTTTAGCTCTCATTACTATTATCATTGCTTCTTCTAAATATCTCACATCTTGATGTTCTGAGTCATAAAAAAACTTTTTAATATCATCACTTGTTTTTATATATTCAATCAAATCTTCAAGTGCTAAATATGTCTTATATGGTAGTAGTTTTATTATTTCCTTTGCACTTGCACTCTCATATACTTCTGGCATCATTTTTAATATATTTTCTTTTGTTGTACTTTCTTTAATTTCTTTTTTTAATACAGTATTTACTACAAATAGCATTGTATCTTTTGATACATTTATTCTTCCTTCATACTCTCCCATTATTAGCTCCTATTTTACTTCATTATTTTACTTCATTATTTTACTTCATTATTTTATTTATTTCTTCAGTTATCTCTGCATTATATACATATTTCCCATCTATCTTTTCATATACTTCTCCTACTTTTGCATCTTTTGGTAAATTTATATCAGTTATAGAATATGGACCACCATCCCCATGTTCCGATAAACAAACAGATTTATCATCCATTACCCAAGCAAAGTCGTTTCCTTTCCAACTTTTATTGTCTAAAAATACCTTCCTTGTTTCATATAAATTATATTCTTCCATCACATCATTTTCTTC
This sequence comes from uncultured Clostridium sp., assembly GCA_948468685.1. Lineage (GTDB taxonomy): Bacteria > Bacillota > Clostridia > TANB77 > CAG-508 > CAG-269. The sequence goes on from CAOKJC010000076.1 coordinate 3,916, forward strand.
ATTTGATATATTCTTTTTTTGATTCATGCCTATCCCTTCATTCATAATATTTTTTAGTGCATTTTTTAATTCTTCTATAAATGTGTTTATGAAATCATTATTTTTATTGTTACCAATCTCCTTATTATTGAATAGATTTAAGTCCACAATTTCTCCTCCTATTCTGCTAATTTACTTTCTCCTGTTGCATAATCAATAACAATTCCATCTTGCACATTATATACATATACATTAAAATGTAAAGCTCCATTATCTTCAATAGAATATGCCTCTATATTTACTCCATTTGCTAATTTGTTGTTACCTTCAAAATATGGAGTTACTCTATATAAAACATGATTCTTCTGGTTTTGTTTTAAATAATTATAAACCCTATCTTCAAACTGTTTCATTCCCTTTACATTAAAATCTCTTGTACCTGTTATCAAATTTCTTTTATCCACATCTGTTCCACCAATGCTCCAACCAATTAAATGACATCTATGATATAGATATTTCCCTGGAACTATATTTATATCATATTGTTTTTGTACAAACCTAGATGGAGTGATTGATGAATAATTATCTTTTTCATCATCTTCATTTGCTTTTTCCCAACTAGTTTTTATCATAGCCATTCCGTATTCTTCCATTTTCTAAATTTGAATAGTATTCATCTATTTGTATATCATCTTCAGAAAATTTAGGAATATTATTATTTATTAAAACATATATATCTTCACTGTATTCTGGAATATTAGATATCTCATAAGAATTTCGATTATCTTTTACTACATTATTTTCTTGTGCAGTTTTAATATAAAGACCTACAAAAATTATGATAATAAAAAATAGTATTACTAAAATTTTTTCAAATTTATTTTTATTCATATTCTTCACCTATATATTTATTATCATAATATTGGGAATTTTTCAAGATTTGTAAAAATTAGTGATAACATAGAATTTTAATACAATAGAAATAATTTTAATTTGAATATTCATGATTTTAAAAAATTATTAATTGAGTTATACAACTGTTATTTTTATATCATGTTTTATGTAATATATCAATAGATTTGGCCCAAATTTACGAAAATTTAATAATTTTATATTATTATTTGTTCTACCTTAGCTTTGTTAAAACTTGCTCATTCACGCCAATTCTCGCCATAACTGTGACCAAAGTGTGACAATTTCGCCTAAAAACGCAATAAAAAAGCACCTACTAAAACCTAGCAAGTGCTTCATATTTCTTTGGTTGCGGAGCCAGGACTCGAACCTGGGACCTTCGGGTTATGAGAATTTAAGCAGCATTTTTTGTAATTTAATGAAAAGTCAAGTTTTTATCTAAATATCAACATTTATAGCTATTTTTATTTTAAGATCTTTTGTGCGTTTTTAGGTCAATTTTGGGTGCTTTTGTCCCCATTGTGTCCCCAGAGTCTGAAAACCTTTGTCGCACAATAGGTTCAAAATGGCATTTGCAAATTGGGGACATTTTAATTTTTTATAATTTGGAGGTTTTGAAAATGAATAAAATTACTTATCATAGAGAGGGAGATTATTTAATTCCTGACTTATATTTACCTAAGCAACCAGAAAAACAGATTGGAAAATATGGTCGCTTACGATTAAATTTTATTAAAGAACATAAAAAAGGTTTATATACTGAATTACTTATAAGTGGTACTTTAAAACAACATTTAATTGAGATAGATGAAAGTGCTACTAACAAAGTAAATAGGCTTATAAAACAACTTGCTGAGGTTGAACATATTAATGAGAATTTAAAAGAGCATCATCAAATGGAGTGGGTTCAGGCTATGAATAATATTAAAAATAGAGCTGAAGAAATTGTTTTTAATGAAATTTTATATGTGTAGGAGGAATTAGATATGGTTAATTTTAGAGATGTTAATGAAAATGATATTTTGAAAGAGTGGTTTGATTTTAGAGAAGAAACTTATTTGTGTTATGCAGATAAACAGGATAGAGAAAATGAATTTAAATTTGATGGTTTTAGGGAAAATATTTTGAAGAGTATTCCTAAGCAGAATAGAAGTTATGCCCAGAAACAACTTGATCTTCTTTATGATGATTTTATGAGGTATTTAACTTATATTACCGAAAAGTATTATAGAAATGGATTTGTAGATGGCTCTCAATTAGTTATGGGATGTTTTGAGGAATAGATAAAGGCGAGATTTAATTCTCGCCTTTATTATTTAAATAAATATTTTTCTACACATTTATATAACTTTTTTACTTGACAAACAAGTTCTTCATACCTTTTATCAAAATTTTCTTTTTTATTAACTATTAAAACAATATTATCTTCTATCTTTAATATAATATTATCTATTTCTTCATAAAATTTATTATCTATATATTTAAAAACTAATAAATCTACTCTTAGTTTTCTAAGAAACTCTTGGAATTTATCTATTTCTTCATCATTAATACTTTTACTATTTAAATCAATGCTTCTTTGTATAAAACTTGGCAATTCTTTATGTAATTGAACCTTTAATACATCATCATATAAATTATTTTTGTAACTAGATTTATTAGTTCTATTAACTGTCCAAATAACAGACCAAATAGAAATTATTATTGCTATTATTGATAATACTAATGTAGCCCAATCAAAACAAAATAAATTAGAATGTTCTATCACTTCATTTATAGTAGTTGTTATTGTAGTTCGTATAATTTCTTCCATTTTTATCTCCTTTACATTCTAAAATTTTATATCATTCATAATTTTTTTACTTAATTGTTCTGACGAGCTTTTTATAATAACATATTTCTCTATCTCATTTTTTCCAATTTTCTTTAATACATCACTAAACATTCCTTGTACAAATGATATAGCGACCTTTTTTATTTGATCTGGAAATATTATAACATTCATCTTTTCATAATCAAATTTTCCCATCATTTGCTTCTTATATTCTTCATATCCATAGTCATTTCCAGCTAATCCTGCTATCATCTTATCAAACTCAAGTTCTATAATATTATTTTCCATATTAATTCTCCTTTAAAATAAATTGCAGATTATAAATATTTACATTCATATCATATTTATTAATACTAACTACATTCTCATTAGGGATTATCTCTATATAATTATTTTCTTCATTAAACCCTATTAATCCTTCTTCATTTAAATTTAAAAATTCTTTCTTAAAAATTAAATTTGTATTTCCACTAATTGCATAGCAGAAATTATAAGTTGATTTTTCTATTAGTGCATTAATTAGTGTCGTTAAACCTGTACCTCCTGTATTCATTGACATTTTTCTTGTTGTAACATATTTCTGAAATGCTGAAACCATAGCAAAGGAATTCATATTATACTTTTCATTAAAACTCTTTTTGTGATTTTCATATGCATTCAAAACAATTTCATTTTTTTCACTATATTCCGACTTGTCTTTTTTGTTTATATACTCTATAATTTCTTTTCCTATAAAAATATCATCTATTACAACTACTGCAACATCTACATATTTATATTTATGATAATCATTTTTTACAAGATTTAAATTTAATATACAATCTCCCTCTGAATGTTTTAATGCATTATCAATTATTTCAACTATTACTTCTGCTAGTTCATTTCTATACTCATTATCAAGCTCAAAACATTTTAGAAAAATATCTATTTCATCCATTGTTATTGAAATAAATTTTCCTTTTCTATTTTCTTCAGTATTCTTACATAATTTTCTAAAATGATCTCCTTCAATAGTAATCTCCTTATTATATTCAAAATTATAATCTTCAACTACTATCTTTCTATTATTATATTTAAATAATATGCTTTTCTTAAAAATTTGATAACCTAAAACATTTTCTTTTATCGAAAATCTATAAGTAATTTTAAAATTCCATTCATTGATTACAAAATATATTATAGTTTCCATTAAAGTTAATATTGCTTGATCTGAAATATAATCAGAGTCTATAAGAATTTTTGTTTCAAATATATGCATTTCTTCTCTCATCCATTTAAGATGTTCTACAATCTTATAAATAGATTTTATTGAAAACATATTATCTTTTATACGTATTTTATTATTTATATAACCATCTATACTATGATTTTTTGAAGATACCTTTTCAAATATCTTTTCTATTTTCAACATTTCAATTCTCCTATTTTATTATATCTCTTTTTTTAATTATATTACATTTTTATTTTCATTTTATAATATTTATCTTCTATTTTCATATTTTTTCCATTTTATTATACCATAAAATTACTCGCTTACTTGCCATTCGCCATTTTTCTTGCCATTTTTTCTTTCAATTAAACCTTTTTCTTGCATTTCTGCCATATAAGTTTTTACAGTTCTTACAGATTTATTAATCTGTCTTGATATTTCTTCTTGAGTAGTTGCTGGATTAGTTTTTAATATGTTAATAATTGCCTGTTCTCCTAAAGTGCAATTATTGCCCTTTAATTTATTATCATTTTCACTTTGAATATTATCTATATGTGTATATCTATTCTTTAATTCATTGTTGGCATTTGTTAGTAAATTATAAAAGAACTTTTCCAAAAATGAGGTATCTTCAAATACATTTTTTTCAAAGTTTTTGTAATTAGCTCTAACTAATGAATTTCTAAAATACCATGAATTATCAGCAAATACTTCATCATTAATAT
>CAOKJC010000077.1 GCA_948468685.1 uncultured Clostridium sp.
CTTTTTGAAAATCTTCATCGGAAAAACCGCATCAATCGCCAACATTCTTTTGGTGTTAATTTCCTAATTCTTATTTCTTGAGTTACAACTCCCATACTTTCACTACACTGCAAAGTTTGGCTTACTTGATTCCCAACTCTACCTCTTCTAGTGTTACTGTTAGGATAAGCTAAATTTATACTATCGCCTTCAACTGCTTCTAAATAACCTTTTTTAGTTGCATTTTTTATTAATATTTTATCTTCTAATATCGCTGTAACTGTTCCATGGTTTTCTTTCACTGTTGGTGCTAGTCCTTTACTATCTACAACTCTGCTTGCGTCATGTCTACTAGGACTGTAGTTTCCTAATACCTCAATCATCGGCTGTCTCCAACCACCCTGCATTGTATCTAGCGTAGGTGCTAATCCATTTTTATTGTAAATGCTTCCTGCTTGATGTTTAGATTTTTCTGTATCAAAAATTCCAGCAATTCTTATACACTCATTTATTTTAATTCCTTCTTCTTTATTAGTAGTTAGTATTGGTGATATATTTGCTAAACATACTTGTCCATTCATTTCTCTGCTGCTTGGATTGCAATTTCCATTATTATTTTTTATAAAATTATGCATTTGTTTTTCGCTTATATAATATTTTTCATCAACTTCATCTTCTAAAATATCTTTAAGTCTTATCTTTAATTCTTCTTTTTCTGGAAATTTAAAAGTATTATTATCAATATCTTTTCTAATGCTCACTGTATATACTCTTTCTCGATTTTGAGGTATTCCATAATTTTTAGCATTTAACACTTGATAATATGAGTTGTAACCTAATTTATCTATTATTTCTATGTAATTATCAAAATTATGCTTATGTTTCTTACTTAATAGATTCTTTACATTTTCCTAAATTATATATTTTGGTTTTAACTTTTCTACTATTCTTATTGTTTCATACATTAAACTACTACGTGTACCACTGTTTTTATTACCTCCTGCTTGTTTTCCTGCAATTGAAAAATCTTGACATGGACTTCCGTGCATTATTAAGTCTACTTTTATGTCTTTGTTCCAATCTCTTATATCTTGAGTTTCAAAATTAGTATTATGTATTGCATTAAAACTATCTATTGCATACTTGTCTATTTCTACTGCATCTACAATTTTGTGTTGTATGTTCAAATTTTCTAGAGCTTTACTACAAGCACCTATTCCTGCAAAAAGTTCCAATACTTGTAATTTATTATTTTTTAATGGATATTTATGCATACAAATATTAACTGTTTCTCGTTTTTCGTATTGATTGTTTTTGTTCATTTTTTATTCCTTTTTACTCGTTTCTAACTTATTTAATCTTTTATGTGTTTCTATATTCATTTCATATTGTTTTTGAAATATCTTTATTACTGTTTCTAAGGTGTTATATGTAGAATTTAAAGCTTTGTAAGTATTTCTAAATATTATAAATTCAATAATTGCTGCTACGATAAATAGAATTGCACATATGATAGTTATATTTAACATTTTTCCTTTCCCCCTATTCTTTAGGCATTTCAAATATTTTTGGTAATTCTGTTGTTGAACCATTAGCACATATAAAATATTTTTTGTATTTATTTGTAATTTCTTGTAAAACTTCTTTTGCTCTTTCTCTTGTTTTATAATATCCTAAATCCCAACATTGACTTTCAGCACTATTTGTATCAGCACCAATTCCAAATCCATCTCCATCTTCTGAAAAATCTTCTATAAAAATTCGTGTTACATTATCTAAATTAATTAATTGTTCTTTGTCTTGACTAATTATTATCATTTTTAAATTCACTCCTTTTTTCTCTAAACATTCTTCTAAAACAGATGTTGGTATTAATTTATCTTTTTTTAACGTCGCTTCATAAATTCCAATTGGTTCTTCTGTTTTATTTGAATTTCCATATAATATTTCATTATCTATTTTTTGTATTGCCGTTTTCATAGTTTCTTTATCAATATTAATTTGTAAATGCATTCCAGCTTTTTTAAATAATAATATTATTATTAAAAAGTAACTTATATCAATTAATATTTGAATTATAAGTATAAATTTCATCTTATTTTCCTTTCTAATCTACTCTTGGTATGTGATTTCCACCTTCATTCATAAAAAAGTAATCTAATAAAGCTTCTTCATTTCCACATTTTGAACATATTTTAGTTTTATTATCTTTTCTACTTATAGCTGGTGGCTCATAATATTTTCTTCCACAACGCCTACAAATTCTATATTTCTTATTTTCTTCCTTTCCCATCTTCCTTTTCTCCTTTTTTATCTTTTTGAATATACTGGCATTTTTCTACTTTTAACTTACTATAAATTATCCCTGCAATCGGATCTCTTGCTATAATACCTCTTTTCATTTCATCTAAAGTTTTCATTAACATAGCGTGTTCGTAAGATGTTACATTTTTACTATTAAAATGTGCGTATGGTATTTTTTCATTTAATCCTACAACGATTCTTGCTTCACAAAATCTATTGCTTTGCTTTATGTTTTCTTCTCTCTGCTTCTGAAATTCTTCTAAATCAATTTCTATATTTTCTTCTTTTTCTTGCATCTCTTCCCCTTTCTTACGATTGATATTCTATAATAATTTTTTCAATTCTATTTTTGATTAATCTTCTAGCCTTTTCTCTAGCTTCTTTATCTTTCTTAGTCTTTTCGACTATTACTGACATATCTACTATTTGATCTATAGAGTATCCTAGTCTCCATTTTTTTATTACTTCTTCTTTGCTCATTTCTTCACCTCGTATTCTCGCTTAAGAGTTTTGATAAAATAGCATACAATATCTTGAATATCTGTTTCTATGTCAATTTTCTCTATGCTTAACATTTCTAAAGTTTTAAAATATTTATTTTTTAAAAATTGTTCATCTATATCATTTAAATAGACTTTAAAACTGCTTAAATAAAGCTCTTTAATACACCAATAAATAATTAGATAATTATTCTTTTGCTCTTCTCCTAAAACATTCAAAGTATCTATATCTTTAGCAAATAAATCAAGTCTTTCTAATGTTGATACAATTCCAACTCTATCTTTTTCTGTAAGATTTTCAAAATTTCCCTTTTCTTTTATTAAAAATTTAAATAAAGATAAAAGTTTAATATAATTTAATTTATTTAATGTGCAAGCATTTTGTAAGTTGTTTTGTAAAGTGTTTTGTAAATTATCTTGTAAAGTAACTTGTAAATTATTTGACATAGTCAACTTATAAGATGATGCTTTTGTTCCATTAGATTTAAAGTCCGCCAATCCATTTTGTTTTAGAATGTTTCTATTATCATTAATAGATTGTCTGCTTAATCCTGTGAATGATTCTAAAGTTCGATTTGCTGCTGTAAACCACTCAGTTTGATACCTTGTCTGTAAAAAGTTTAAGGCATGCCATAATGCAATTGCACCCGTTGGCAATGGTTTGATCGATAGCAAATTATAAAACTCTTCAATCTCAGCTCCATTCTTACTCATTTGTTTTTCCTTTCTGCATTTAAAATAATTCTATTTTAAATAGCTTATTCCAATTAGTTTTATAAAATCTTCTCTTGTATGATCCAATTCATAAATTTCTTGACATATTTTTCTTAGTTTTAATATAGTATCTTCGTCATCATGACATTTTCGACACAGTGGTAGTACTAACCCATTTTGCATACTTCGTAGTCTGTTACTTCCTCCATACACCTCATGTAAATCTGCTTTCTTTACTTGCTTTCCATCCAAATCACACATAAAGCATATTTTAAGATTAGAAGTAAAAATACTATATCGTTTCTGTTCTGCTTGTTTTAATTTTTGACTTTTGTTTTTCATTTTTTTATAAACTTTGAATTGTTTTAAAGAACAATTTTTACATCCTTCAAAACTAATTTTCTTTTTCTTTGTTTTGCAATATAAAAATTTAAGTCCTTTTTTCTGTTTACATCTTAAAAAAATACAATTCATTTTTATACCCTTTCTGTTGTTTTCCGTTGTTTCACAATAAACACTAAATATTTAGTTTTTCTATTACTCTGTTTGCAATTAATAAAATAAGTCTTTGATTAGTTACTTTTGAAATATTAAATTTACTTGCTATATCAGTATTCTCGTGAAAATATCGTATTGCACATTCTACTTTTGAACTTGTTGTCTTATGTTTTTTAGCAACATATTTATATAAATCGTTCATTACTGATTTTTCTCCTGAACAAAATTTATCTATTACATACGGTATTGCTGTTATAATAAACTTTGTTCCAAGCCAATTTTGTGGCATTCCAAATTCATTTAATAGCCTTTTTGTTTCTTCTTTTTCTAATTGTTCTATATCTGTCAACATATTTTTCCTTTCTAGTTGCACTCTTTTTATAAATGTGATACAATATAAAAAGAGTTAAACATTTGTTTTAATTTCTGTTAGATGTGTTATCTATTGAACTTTGGTCGGTTACGTTAGATAATTCATCTTTTTTTATGCGTATTTTTATAACTTGTCCTGCTTTTATTCTGTTTGAATTTATGTTGTTATCTTGTTCTATTTCATATATTACTTGTCTTACTTCTTCATTTTCATAATAAGAATTATTTTGAATTTCTCTTTCTGCTATATCCCATAATCTTTCATTAGTTTTAATCTCGTAATCTTTAAACGTATATGAAACTTGTGGATGTTTTGGTGTAAAAATATAATCTAAAATACAGTAAAACAACGATCCTATTATTATATAAGTTATAATCTCTATAAATATTTCATAATACTTCTTTTTAATTTTTCTACTCTTTAACTTCTTATTCATTAGTTCTTATCCTCATTTCTTCAAAATTATTATTTAATTTCCTTAATTCTAATAAAATCATATATTCCAAACCTGTTTTTGGATTTTCTTTAATCTTAAATCCTTGTAAAAAAAGTTTAACTGCTTCTTTTTCTGCTTTTCTCGTGCTTCCAATTCCATCTATCTTTGGAAAATTTGGCTCTTCAAACAAGTCTCTGACCGCTGGTTCTCCTATTCCTAAAACTTCCATCAGTTCGTTTACTCCAACAATGTCAGGTAAATCATCCCACTTCAAAGTTGGTTTCTTTCTTACTCTAGGCATATAATCCCCCTCCTTTCTATAAATTGTGTTAGACTGCGATTTTCGATTTATCTTTTTTCACCTTGAATTTTGTGTGATGTTCCGCCTTTTTTAATTTTTTCATATACCCTCCCTTTTATTTCTCTGAATTTAATTCAGTTTTTTCTTCAAAAAAATAACTGTAAATATCGCTTTCTGGTATTTCTAGCACTCTTGCTGCTTTTTTTATCTCTTCTGTGTCAAAAAAAGATGTACCTTTAAATTTTCCACTAAGGGTTGGTGCTGACATTCCTATTAAACTGGCAAATTCTTTTTCTGAATAATTTTTTTCTTTGATTCTTCCCCTTAATTTAGAATAGTCTGGCATTTCATTTCCTCCTTTCTTTTATTGAATTTAATTCAGTTTTCACTATAATATATTAGCCTTTTTATTTTGTCAATATGTTTTTTGAATTTTTTTCAGTTTTTTTTATTTTCGTTTAAATTTTATTGACTTTTATTAAGTTTTTCTTTATAATAGAGATGTTATAGGAGGTGTATAATTTGGAAGATACATTTGCTAATAGATTAAATAAAATATTAGATATAAGAAATATGAAACAAGTTGAATTATGTGAAAAAACCAAATTAAGTAGTGGTTTAATAAATAAGTATCTAAAAGGCAAAGCATTTGCTAGACAAGATAAATTATCAATATTAGCTGAAGCTTTAGATACTAATGAAGTTTGGTTGATGGGTTATAATGTTCCAATAGATAAAAACTATGGAAAATCAAAACTTACAGAAATAAATGTGATAAATCTTTCTACTAATGAAATTATTCAAACGATTCCTTATTCATATAGAACAGATATTGCTGAAGATAATCCAACAAATTACTTTGCAATATATGCTTCAGATAGTTCTATGGCTCCTCTTCTTGATGTTGGAGATATTGCAATAATAAAAAAATATACTGAATTTTCTAATGGAAAGACTTATTTATTGAAAATAAAAAATGGAAATCCAATTATTCGTAAAATAATCAAATCTGATAACGGACATGTAGAATTACAAGCTATGAATATGTGGAACTTCCCTACTCAATATGATTTTAATTTTGAAGATTTAGAAATCTTGGGCAAAGTTGTACGAGTAGAAAACAATAGTGCTTTTAAATAGGAGGTGAAATTAATTATGGGAATTATAAAATCAGAACAATGTCCTATATGTGAAAAATCTACTAATGTATTTGAAAAAGTTATTGCTAAATACAATGGACAACATATATGTAAAAATTGTGCAGAACAAATTTCTGCTGCTCATATTTTACTTACAAACATTGCACAAAAAAGCATTGAGGAATTACGAAGTATTTGTTGTAACAACAATTCAAAAGTTAACCAAATAAAGAAAGGAGATATAGTTATGCCAAATTATGTTGTTTTACAAGTTGTACTTAAAGAAAAATTTATTGGTACAGGATCAGCAAATTTAACTGAATTAGAAGAAATAATAAATAAACAAGCTTCAAAAGGTTATAAATTACATACAATATCTACAACTTCATCAGGTAGCAAAGGTCTTATGGGAGGAGATAGAATTCAAGCAACTTTAGTTTTTGAAAAAATATAATAATTTATAAAAAATAATAAGAAAGGATAATGTGTTACATTTTTGCGGAACATCACACATTACCCTACTAACAAAAACTTTGAAAAGCTTTTGCAAATTAATTATATCTGATTTGCATTCTCTTTTCAAGTGTTTTTTGTACAATTGAAAGGAGATTTTTTATGAGAAAAAAAATAACTCGTAATACAAACGGAGAAGGTTGTATTTATAGTACAGTCGCTAAACAAAAGAGAAAAAATTTTTTACCAGAACTATGTTCAATTTGTAAGAAGTGTACAGATAGAACCGCCTGTAACAACCGAATTGGATATGATAAATGTATAAAATGTGAAGAATGTAAAATAGAATGTCTAAAATATTGTGATAGATTCTATTGTTATGAAAGAAATCAAGCTCAAATAACAATAGAAGGAAAACAAACTACTATTGCCACTTCCAAAAAAAGAAAAGATGTTGTGTCTAAAAAGAAAGAAACAGAAGCACAAATTCAAACAAGCTCTTATGTAAAAAGAAATAATATTACTATAATTGAAGTATGTAGAAAGATAAATAAGCAAAAGTTTGAATCAGGAAAAATAAGTGCAGCTACTGTTGATAAAGACAAATATCATTACAGGTACATAGAAAATTATGCTGCACTTAATAAACCTGTCCAAAAAGTTACATATCAAGATATAAATAACTTTTTAAATTCTATTAGACATCTTTCTCAAGGAGAAATAGAAAAAATAAAAATCAAGCTAAATACTGCTTTTATGCAATGTGTTCTTGATAAAATAATATCATATCCTGATAATCCTATGCTAAGAATAACTGTTCCAGTATCATTACAACAAAAAAAACGTGTACAAGCTTTTGAAATTGAAGAACAACAAAAATTAATGAAATATATATTATCTAATAGTATTGTTAAAAATTATCGTTGTAATTATGATACTACTACTTTAAAAAATTTGTTTATTTGTGCATTACTCTCTGCGGCTCGAATAGGAGAACTAGGAGCACTTATAAGAGAAAATATTGATTTAATTAATAAAGGCTTTATAATAAAAAATACTTTAACAAAAGAAAATGGAAAAGTGGTTATTGGAAAAACTACCAAAACTGGAAGAAAGAAAATAGAACAAGGATTAATTGATGAAAGGTTTGTACCATTTGATATATTTGATGAAAGATTAATGTTATTCTGTGTAGAAGAACAAATAAATCATTCGAAAACTATTCTACACAATAGAAAAAATCTTTTATTTTGTCAATTAGATGGTTCATATATTGATCATCGTTCTATTACTAATATATTTAAAAGGGTTTGTAGAGAAGCTGGCGTAAAATTAGATTTAGAAACAGGATGTCATATACATATGTGTAGACATACTGCAACTACTAGAATGATAGAGGCTGGTATGGACTTGATGGTTATTGCTGATATTCTTGGCCATTCTGACGATCGACAAATAAAAGAAACATATGGACACATTCTTACAAAATATAGAAATAATCAATTAAAAAATTCAAGAGATTACTATAAAAAAGTAAAATTGATAATCTAACAAATCAAGTTATATCAAGAATTACACCCAATAATTACATTAAAAAAATTTAATGTAATTATTTTTTGCCTTTTTAATGTAATTTTAATGTAATTTTTTAATAAAATAATAAAAAAATATAAGATTTAATAAAATAGTAAATAAATAAAAAGCTTGATTTCAAGCCTTTTTGAAAAATAATAATAATTTATAAAATTTAATAAAACATAATTTTATGGAGCGGGTACTGGGAATTGAACCCAGACTGTCAGGTCGGAAGCATGACATTC
>CAOKJC010000078.1 GCA_948468685.1 uncultured Clostridium sp.
TTCCTTCTCTTCCTGCTTGTGTTTTATCAACTTGAGCAATTATGCTATCAATTCTTGGCAACAGCTCTGAATTTCTTGATATTGTTATAATTAAATCACTTGGATTTTCAAACCATTTATTCCCTACAAAAGCATCTCCTGCAGAAACAATTACATTCATTCCATCATTTGCTGTAAGCACTTGCAAATCATCTGATGATTCTTCTTTTGGTGTGGCAAAAACACCATTACTGATTAACTTTCTATATGGTCTATTCATATCTTCTGCTGAATAAACTCTATCTTCGTTGATTGCATCAAAAAAGCCTGCATCGACTCCATATTTCACATCATCTACCATAATTCCCTCCTATTATTTATTGTTCTATATTTTCAAAAGTTGGTTCTATTGTATAGCCATTATCATCTTGACTTTCTATGATTTCAGTTATTCTCGCATTTATAGATATTCCAAATTCATTAACAATATTAACAATATCTCCTAGGTTATAATCTTCTTTATATTTGTAGCCCATACTTGTTATAACTTCTCCAGAAAAAGAAGTAACAGATGTATATTTTGAAAGTCTTTCATTTCCTGTATTTCTTAAACTGTTTATATAGATTTCATCACATAATCGAACTTCTGTAATTTCTCCTGAGTCATCTTTTTCTAATATTGCTATATTCGTTCCATTTACTTGATAATATATTACATTACCGATTACTTTTTCACTTCCATTTGGATAGTTAACTAATAATTCTTCATAATCAATAGTGCTTGATATATCTCGAGCATCAAGGTATAATTCATGTCTGTTGATTCCTATTCCTTTACCAATTGATATAGTCCTTCTTTCTGCACCTTCTCCCTCTCCAGCAACTAACGCAAAATTCTTTATATTGCTATCATCTTTTGAATAATCGGTAGTAGAAATATTATCATAGTCTGCGGAAAAAGTAATATAGTCTGTTATATCATTTCCATTAAATAAAGAAAAAACAAATTTTCCTTCATTAATATTAACTTTATATCCCCAACCATATTGCTGACAAAGTTTTTGAATTTTATCTCCAAGATTATCGTAAGTTACTTGTTCACTTATTTTTTCTGTGTATCCTTCTTTTTCTGCAAGAATAAAATTGCTTATTTTTCTGTCTAAATCTGTAGGATTTATAATTGCATCTCTAATCAATGTTCTTATATATTCCTCTACTAATCCATTAAAATTTGTCTGTTTCATAATTATTCTTTGTTTCAAGATATCTTTTATATCTGTTCCTGTAATAATTAATTGTGAACCATTTTCAGCATCTGTCTTAACTTCAGTTTTTTTGATTTTGCAAACCATGTCATCATCGTTTCTCATTATGTATTTACATTCTTCTATTTTTTTGAAATTATCTTGTGATGCTGCGATAATCAATTCAAAGTCTCCTAAATCATTATATCTTTTTGCCCATATAAGACTGGAATATGTATCAATTATGTGTTTTCTATTTAATTCATCATCTAATAAATATAATTCCTCCATATACTACTAAACTCCTAAATATACTTTATAATATTTAAATTGGATATCTACTAACATATCATCTAAACCTTCATCAGCAAGGAAACTAAAATTATTATCTCCTACTTCTAATTGAAACCAAGATGAACCTTTCTTTACATGAGGAATTAAATTATATTCTACCGCTTCTCTAGTTAATTTTGCAGATTTACTCCCTCTATTACAATTAATTACTAATTTGTCGTTTTTCATAAAAGCATACTCTATAATAAATTTTTCTCCTGTATCTACATTACGAATTTCTAGTTTATTGACTGTTCCCATAAATTCTATATTTATAATCAGTCCAGTTTTACTCTCACTATCATTTATTACATTCGTTGATTTTTCTAGTTCGAGTACAGAAAACGGTATAGGTTCATCTTTATTTATAGAAAATGGGAAAGTAAACTTTTTCACAACTTTTGAAATACTTTGAACTATTGTTTTCAAATCTTTAAGATAAGGATCTGGACATATAATTGCAATTTGAGCAACTTGCTTTTGTACAAATTGCGATACTTCAAATGTTTGAACATATCCTTCAATAAAAATGTTTCTTGTTTCATTTTTATAATATATTTTGCACCATTCTTTATTTCTAAAATACTTATATAACCTTAATCTATTTGTTTCAATGTCTCCATTAACATAGATAGTGATTACTACTTGTCTATTAGGAATTCTTGAATTATTAAATGAAAAGCCATCTCCATTTGCATAGTTAGATGAATTAACATTTGCATTTGGAGGGTTTAATCCTTTAATGTCTGTTACTTGATAATCTTCTTCATTATTTGTAAGTTCAATAATTTCTCCTTTAGTATTTTCGACTTTTAATGTAAACATTTTTCTTTCTCCCTCCTATGCATTATTTGTTGTTAATTCTAATAAATTTCTTGTTTGTCTATACAATTCTAATCGTGAAGGTTGTTTAGGTGCGTTTATTATTTGTGTATAATTATTAACATTTGAAGTTGTATTAGAGATGTTACTTATATTCGATATATTATTATTTTTCATTTGCTCCTTTAAGTCATTTGCTACTGCTTTTATCCAGCCTTTATTTTTTTCAAGTGGAACTACCGCTTCTGCACCAGAACCTTCTAGTAAACCTACTTGACCTTTTTCTAATACTCCACCTTTAGCAAGCCTTGGTAATTGGAATCTGCTTAATTTTCCAATACTTACTCCGAGGAATATTGTTTATTAAATTTATTGCTCCATTTATTAGATCAATTGCTTTGTTCATTACACCTTCTATTAATGATATTACTCCATTAATTCCAGCTTTTACTGAACTGCTTATTGCATCACCTATTTTTGTTCCTAATTTGGAAAATTTATCACTAATGGTGTTCCATAAACCTCCAAAGAAATCTCCCATTTTTCCAAATATTCTTGTAATATTACCCCAAGCTTCTTGGAATCTGTCTCTAAACCAGCCACCAACATTACTAAATTTCTCTGATATGCTATTCCATGTGTTTGATGCCCATTCTCCTACATTTGCCCAAGCATTTTGTGCATTAGTATTAGCTTCTTGAAATTTATCCTTAAACCAATTTCCTACATTCGAGAAAGCATCTGTAATATTATTCCATGTATTTGATGCCCACTCTTTTGTCTGCTCCCATGCTTTATCTCTGTTTTCTCTAGCTTCAGTAAATTTTTCACTAAACCAGTTACCTACATTTGAAAAAGCATCAGTAATACTATTCCAAGTATTAGATGCCCACTCTTTTGTATTTGCCCAAGCACTTTGTACATTTTCTTTTGCCTTTGAAAACTTTTCTCCAAACCATTCTCCCACATTTGAAAATACATTCTTTATGCCTTCCCAAGCTCCACTAAAGAATTCCCCTAATTGTGCTGGTAACTGTGCTAAACCTTGGAAGATAGCAACAATTATTTGAGGTATAGCTTTTATTAATTCCACACATATTTGTGGTATTGCCATGATCAATCCCATAAACAATTGAACTGCACCTTTTATAAGTGTTGGTAGATTTTCAATTAATACTTGTACTATTGTTATAACAATTTTAGGTATTTCAGGTATTAATGCTTGTATAATTTGAGGAATAGCATCTATTATTCCCATTAACAATTGAATTGCTCCTTGTATAATTGCACTTATTCCACTTATTAAACCATTTACTATTGCTTTTATAATACTTGGTAATGCATATAAAAGAGCATCAATAATTTGTGGAATTGCATCGACTATTCCCATAAATAATTGAACTGCACCATCTATTAAAAGAGGTAATCCTGTGATTAAACCATTCACAATACTATCTATTATCTCTGGTAATGCTTTCAATATAGATTTAATAACAGTTGGAATTGCTTGTACTATTGCCATAAAAAATTGAATTGCTCCATTTATTAAATCAGGAATAGCATTTACTAATGCTTGTATTACTTTTGGAATCATATCTACTATTGCATTAATTATTTGTGGTATTGTTGTAGATAATCCCTCTAAAAGACTTGTTATAATTTGTACACCTGCAGTTATTAAATCAGGTGCAAATTTTGCTAACGCATCAATAATCGAAGCAAGCAATAATGGCAAAGCACTTACTATACCTTGTACCAATCCTGTAATTCCTGTTAATAGATCTGGCAATATATCACTTATTAAAGATACCAATTGAGGAATCAGTCCTGTTATCAAATTTACTACTCCATTTAGCACTACTTTTATTCTAGGAATTAAGTTTTCTGCAACAGTCCCTATACTATCAATGAAATTTGAAAGCAACGAATCAAAGTCTGCATTTTCATCTGCCATTCCTGTTAGCAAATTACTCCAAGCAGATTTCATTGAATTTATTGAACCTTGAATTGTTGTACTTGCTTCCTTTGAAGTTGTTCCTGTAATGTCCATTTCTGTTTGAATAATATGGATTGCTTCTGTTACATCCGCAAAACTTTCTATGCTTAAATCTGCCATTTCTCCATTTGCTTGTTTAACTTTATTCGCATCAGCTATAAGTCTTTCCATTTCTGATTTAGTACCACCATAGCCTAATTTCAAGTTATCAAGCATTGTATAATTTTGTTTAGCAAATCCTTGATAAGCATTTTGTATTGATTCCATAGAAGTACCCATTTTATTTGCATTGTCTGACATATCGGTTATTGCTGTATCAGCAACTTGTGCTGCTTTTACTGTATCTCCATCTAGGCTTTGTAGTAATGAAGCAGAAAAAGATGTTACTGTTTCCATATATTCATTAGCAGAAAGTCCTGCGGTTTTATATGCATTATTCGCATAGTTTTCAACTATAGGTGCACTATCTTTGAATAAAGTTTCAACACCACCTACTAATTGTTCATATTCTGCATAGCTTTCTATTGCTTGCTTACCTGCATCAATTAGAGCACTTCCTAATTTTTTTATTGCTCCTATTCCAGCTTCAATAGCACTTGTTGCTAAATTTGCTAGAACTCCTTTCATAACAGTAAATCCACCTTGTGAAGCTTCATTTGCTGAATTTCCTGCATCTTTTATGCTTTTATCTAATTTGTCTGCTGCCTTATCTACAGTTTCCATTTTTGTTTTATTTTCATCTAATTCACTTGATAAAGTTTTTACTTCTTTTGCTAGTGTTTTCGCTTCTGTGGAATTTTTGCCATATTGTAATACCGCTTCTTTATATGCTTCTTTTGCTTTATTAACTGCACTTTGTTGTGATTCGATTGTACTTGATAATTGACTAGTTGCACTTTTTGCTTTTTCTTCTGCAGATTGTACCTCTTTTAATTTTGCACTATAATTGCTATATTCTTTTTCAGTTTTTGCTACAGTTGCTTCTTGATTGTTTATAGTAACAGTTAAATCTGCAACTTGTTTTTTCATAGATGAGTGAGCAGATTCTGCTTTATTTAATTGGCTTTCTAAATTTCTAACCTCATCAGAATTTTCTCCATAGGTCTTTTTTGCTTCTTCTAGTTTTTGCTTTAAGTTTTCAACTTCAGTAGCAGATAATTTCTCATATTTTTGTGCCGTTTGTAATTGAGATTGATATGCTTGCAATTTTGATGTTTGAGCTTCTATTGATGTCTTTAATTGCTTCAATTTAGCGTTCAATCCATCGGTCGACTTTGACCAATCATCTAAACCTGCACTTGCTTTGCTAAATTCTGATTTTGAGAGTTTCATTAGATTATTTGCTTCATTTATATTTTTCTTAAATTCAGATATATCCAGCTTATATTTGGTTGTTATATCTTCTCCTTTATTAGCCACTTTTACTCACCTCTTTTTTAACGCAAATTAAAACCAGCTGTCTCCAGCTGGTCTCCTGTTTATTTTTTTCTTTTTGGTTTTACCTTTATCATCATAAATATTTAATCTTCTAACTAATAAAAATACTTCCTTTATTTTTTCTTTTCTTATTGAAAATGGTGTAACTGCAGGAAATCGTTCGCAAATTTGCATTTCCAATTCAAAGAATATCTGATAAAGGGGAACATCAGATATGTCCCCCTCTTCTAGTTTTTTCCGCCATTGCCTTTCATTATTTGATTGATTGAATAAGTTACTATATTAGATAAAGCATCTACTATTTCACTTATTTTAGTATTTCTTAGTTCTTCGTCTGTTAAGCCTTCAAATACATCTTTTAGTAATGGTTTAACTATATCCATAGAATGTGAAAGCACTTTTGCAACAGCTTTTATTAATTCTGTTTTATCTCCTGCTTGAATATTATCTATATCAATAACATTTAATAAATCTTCTACTGTTCCAAACATTAAATCATATGTTTCTGCTATATAAGTTTTTACGACTTTTCTTTTTTCATAAATATTTAATTTTAGATCCATCTTTTAATCCTCCTACGCTTCAATTGTCTTTTTTTGTAAAGTATCTATTGTTGTAACAGTATCAAAGAATGTACTGACATCTGCTAGATCTTTTGCAACATCAACATTGATAGCTTTTGCTGTTTTGCCTGTTTTAGTAAATTTGTGTGTTGTAGAAATTCCTGTAAAAGTTATTTCTTGACCATTTGAATCTGTTCCATCATTTTCTGTTGCATGAGTATTATCTGGAATATTAAATGTTCCCTTATGTCTCCAAACAAATACTTCATCACCATTTGTCTTTTTTGTTTTATAACCTAAAGCAAAGTATTTTACTTTTCTTTCTCCTTCTATTAATGTTCCTGTCTCTTCATCGTAATCTTGTCCTGTAATAAAAGCTAATTTATCTTGTGGAATGACTGACGTAGTACATTTAATTTCATCTGCTCCTGTAGAATTAATTACAATTGCAGCCATATTATTATAATATTTTGTTTCACTTGAATTACTTGTAGATTTGGAAATTTCTCCAACACCCACTAATTCCATTACTTCTCCTGTTGTATATCCTTCTCCTTCATTATTATTATCTGTCAATACTTCAGCTACAACTAAATCTGTCACTCCTCTATATTCAACAATTTCATCAAGATTTTTGTTCATAATCTTACCTCCTATAAATTTTCTATTATTTTTACTGCTATACCTCTTCCTGTCTGTGTAGGTTCATCACTGTCAACATCATATCCTTTGCCACTTACTATAAACCCATTTTCTTTTAATTTCTTTTTTGCATTTAGTAATTCTTTATCTACTAAATCAGGATTGTCTGAGTAAAATGCAACTATAAAAAGCCATATTATCTTATGCTCTTCGTTATTATAGAAACTATCACTAGTTGTATTCATATTCTTAAATGTAAAATATGCACTAGGATAACCATCTTCTTGGTTCATTGTGCCTTGTTGGAAAACTGGATAATGTAAGCTTTCCAATATGCTAATTAATTTGTCTTTCATTTACCCATCAAGCCTCCTTATTTCATTGTAAAATATTTCTTTTTGTGCTTCTGCTATTTCTTTTCGTGTACTAGCTCCAAAGAAAGCATTATACATTTTTGTATCTTTTTTCATTTCTTCAGCTAAACCTAGATTTTTCCCATATTGATTGCTTACGCTATGACTTTGAGTACCATACATTAAGAATATTGAAGCAAGTCCTCCTTCGCTAATACTAAATCCCGTCTTTACACTTGCAAGAGTTCCGCTCCCATTCTATTTCCGCTTCTTTACGCAAAGTTTTTTCTGTTTGATGTGTTTGATTATGCGGAGTTATAGCTTCTTCTGCTTTTTTAGTAATTATCTCATGGGTTTTCTTTAAAGCTTTTTCAGATATGTTTTTTACATTGCCATTTAATTTTGTAAGCCTTGAAATTACTTCTTCAAATCCCTCGAATTCAATACGTGTTTTATTACTCATCGTCATACACCGCCTTTTACACGTCTAATCTTAAATTTTAAAAACTGATGTCTCTGATTAATATCTTCTGGTTCATTTATAATATCAAATATTGCATGATCACTCGCTCTTGCAATTCTGCATTTGCTAGTTATGTCTGGTCTATACCATGTTTCAATATTAGCTGTATCTTCAATCGAAAAAAGGCCATTAATATTGCTTTCCTTTATAAATGTTCCTTGGTAAGTTTTAAAACTACCAAAAAACAGATTAATGGAATTGCCATTTTTATCCTTTACTAATAAAGCTTCTTCAACTGTTGGATATTCTTTTTTATTAACACCATTTATTTTAGATA
>CAOKJC010000079.1 GCA_948468685.1 uncultured Clostridium sp.
ATTTTGAGTTGCATTACCTTCTTTATTCAAATAGAAAGATGTATTAAAGTAATATGGTCCAACATCTTGAGTAAGATTGTTTTCACTCCAATTAGCATATTGTTGAACATTACCTTCTGTAAGTGTTTCAAGTTGCACTCTAGCACCACGTTGATATAACATTATTTTATCATATAAAGCGTGTTCAAATTCGTGTGTCCAAGTATCAAAATTAGTAAGTCCTGGTCTTGCTTGAAACCATAGGAATCCAGCAGTATTACCTACACCAGCTGAGCTACCACCTGGTTGCCATAGTCCAAAAACTTCACTAAAATTCTTAAAGAATGGATATTCTAGACCAACTTTTCCTTGTGTATAAACTGGACCTGTTGATATTACAATATTTGTACCAGGGAAATAAGTATTTTTATAACCTGTAATTATTTTTGTACAATCATAGACCATAATACAGTAGTTATTCCATTTTTTATAGTCAAATGAATCTGCTAAAGTAGAAAAATGGCTTTTTACAAGTTTAACATGATTATTTACTTTGTTTTCAACTTCTGTTCTTCCAGCTTCAGTCTGAGGATCTTTATGATATAATTGTGAAGGTCCAAATTGTAAATGAGCAGGTCCAGAAATCATATACGCACAATCATTTGGTAAAGTAATAACTGAAAGTATCATTTTTGCCTTTTTGGTAAGTTGATACCAACCACGATACCCTATTTCAGGTAGATGATCTACTGAAACTTCAGCTAGTATATTTCTAGCACCAAAATACTCAGTAAACCAGTCATTTACATCTTCATATCCACCAATATTAGCTATTATATAATTTAGGAAATAGCCAACAGTTGAACTTCCTGTATATTTTTTTAGACAACTTGTATAAAATCCATCTGTTCCTCCTGGATTTAGATTTCCTACAAGTACTTCATTTGCTACATTATATAATGTCATCGCATTTGAATACATTTTACCTTCAAATAGTAATATGTCTGATACTCTTGCACCACCTATTTCAAATCCATACCAACGTTGATAATAGTTATAAGCATATATCATTTTATTTATTTTTTCAGTTCCTATTAATTCTTTTTCTATTTTTTTGTTTAGAACTTCATTATTCAACATAAGTATACTACTTTCATCATTTTGTAAAATTTGAAGTGCTATTTCTTCTGCCATATTTTTAATTACATTATTATAATTATCTCTATATAATCTGCTATCTGCTGCTGTAGTAAGTGGCTCTAAAACTGTGTTATAATCTAATGATTTTATATAATCAGCTAATTTTTTTATAACTTCTGAATTTTCATTTACAATATAATTTCCAAATGCATAACTTAGATTTAATTCTGGTATTTTATAAATTGCAACATTTCCCATAAGTTTTTCAAAGTTTACGTCATATTGTTCTACAGTATTATCTGAGAATATAACTTTTATACTTGTTATTCCGTTATAAGCTTTTGATGTTAAATATGTTACAAGTTTATTGTCTGCAAATGGTAATATATGTTTTATAGCTTTTGTATTTAATGTATCTGTATTTGATATACTAACACTATCTAATACTACATATTTTGCATCATAATATGGCATTAATTTTTGTATATTATTATATGCTATTAATTTATTTGTATTAAATCCTGGTGTATTTTTTATTCTATCATATTCTGGTATATATAAGTTTGCATCTATCTCTTCTGTATTTGTTTCTGTTTCATTTTCTTGTTGTTTATTTCCTTTTAATGTTGGCATATTGTCATAAGACACATCATCTAAATTCCATATATTTTCATCAAATTTTGCACTATCTTTAAAGAATTCTTTTGTTATATTATCTTTAGAAACTTTCTTTACTCTTTCTCCTGAAGCATTAGATATTAATTCAGATTCTTCTAGTTCATAGTTATTAGTAGAAGCATTTGGATTAATATTACCACCATGTACTTTATAAACACCTGTACCAGTTGATAAACTTACATTATTTTTTAAAGTTGCAACTGTACCATTTCCTAATCCTATTATGGCACCATTAAGTCTAGGTCCTCCACCACTCCAAACATAATTTATTTTTGTAATACAGTTTTCAATAGTAACTGGTGTATTTCCTAATGCATGACCTAAAATACCACCTATTCCATTACCATCTTTAGTTTGAGTTGAATGTACTTCACCTTGTACATAACAATTTTTAATTGTTCCTCCTGTCATTGTACCAGCAATTCCTGCTACTCTAATGTGACCAGATGTATTTATATTACAATTAGTTACACTACATTCTTCAATTGTTCCTGAATTTAAATCACCAACAATTCCACCTACTTGGTTTACCTTTGTCGTTATATTTAAGTTTTTAATGTGTATATTTTTTATAGTAGTATTTGTAGCAATATTTGCTATACTTCCTCTACTTGTTGCATCCATTAAATTCACTTTTTCTAATTGAATATTTTGAATTGTTGCACTTTCTAGTGTGTCAAATAATGGTTTACCCAAATTATATATTTTGTGTCCATTTCCATTTAATGTACCTCTAAACTCACATGTAATAAGTGAACTATTTGTTGTTTTTAAATAAGATACATCATAGTCTTGTGTTAGTGTAAAGTCTCCATCTGGATTTGCTTCTATTTCTGCAATTAAAGCTTCTATACTCTTATTTTCAGCAACTCCATTATTTACTTTACCATACGTAACTTTTAATTTATTTTGTTTTTTGCCATTTTCATATTGAATTACATTATCATAATCTAAAATAAAATCTAGATTTCCATCTTCTGTTATTTCATAGCTCTTTATTTTAGCATAGAATACAGGCATCTCTTTTTGTATAACTTTTACTATATAATTATCTAATGTAGACAATTTTTCTTCTGTTATACTACTAACTTCTGCTGTTGGGTCTTCTTTTGAATATAGATTTATTTTTATAATATCTTTTACTTCAATCAAACGCTCTGCACTTATATTAATTCCTTCTTTAAGTAATTGTTGATTTTTATATTCATTATCTCCAGTTGTAATTTGATTTGTATCTAAATCATAATCTGCAAATATTTGTATTTCAAATTCTTCACAAATTCCTTTTTCAAAACTAATTCCATTTGAGCTGTTTGTTAATTTTTCTTCCTTTATTTTGTCTCCGTTTTCATTTATTACTTTTATAGTTCCATCTGTTATTGCATCTTCTGTATCATTTACTTTAAATGATACATCAATATTTCTATTATCTTCATTTTCACTATATCCAAAATCTGTAATAGTTGGTCTTAATTTTAATATTCCTACTTGTGTTTTATTATTTTCTGTTAATTCAATTTCTTTTGTATTATTTAAAATTATTTTTTCAATTGTGATTGTTTTTGGTCCAAATGTAGAAACTACTGGTATCTTTGTTTTATAGTTTTGTTCTACTTTTTCTAATTCATATTGTTTTCCATTTATAATTGCATAAACTGGATAGAATTCTGTTGGATTATTACTATCAAAACTTACAGTTACTTCTTGTCCTCTTTCAAAATATTTTGTTTCTTTTTCTCCATTATATGTTTTAATATTCTCTATTTTTAGTTCATAATCTGCAATTAATTGAATTGGTCTTTGTCTAAATATTTCGTCTTCTACATAGTTTTTATTTGTTTCTTCTTCTATTTCATTAGTATCTCTATCATATGTCATTTTTGCAATTAATGTATATTGTGTTCCTAATTCAATATTATTTATTTCAAAAGTAATGTGTTCAGCATCAAATGTTTTAGTTGCTACTATTTGGTTATCACTATTTCTTACAAGTTCTGCTTTTCCAGTTATAAATGCTTTATCTGGGTCTACTATGTTTGCAGTTAATGTTATAGTTCTTTTTTCTATATCATCTTTTTGTGAAAATGCTTCACTTGTAGGTTTTTCTTTTAAAACATCTATTTTTACTTGATTTGTCACACCAACTGATGTATTTCCTTCAAATATAATGTCTGTAGTATTTAAGTCTACTATACCTGCTGTTTCTCCTGCATTTAGAGTTACAGAATATGTTACATTTCCTTGCTCATCTATATTTTTTGTTGCAATACATCTTAAGTTATTTACTCTAATATGTGTTATATTAAGATTATCTTTATTTGTTTCTAGTTCATATCTTAATGTAATATTTTCTCCTTTTTCAGGATATTTGTTTGATACTTTTACATCTTTTATACTAACAGTTGGATTAGATGTTTCTTCATTTTCTAATATAGTTTTTGTATATGTATAATTTTCATCATTTTCAAGTAAAGAATAAGTTGCAATTAATCTTATTTTATATTTATCTGATAATTGTACATTTTCTAAATTTATATTAGTATTTATATAATATGTATTTTTTAAATCTTCTTCTTCACTATCATTTAGATTTTCATCTTTTAAATACTCTGTTAAATCTTTTGATGTAATTTCATTATCATTTTCATCAACTAATTTTACAGTTAAATTAGTTATTGTTTTATCTTTATCTTTTACAAATATAAGCATATCCATGTTCTTTTCTTCTGTATTCTCATGGCTTCTAAATCTTGCAACAGTTGGTGCATTTTTTATTATTCTTACTTGTGTTTCTTGATTTACTTCAAATTCTTTTCCATTATCTAAAATAACCTTTTCTATAGTTATTTTTTGATTACCTGTGCTGTTAAATCCATCTATAAATGTTGTGTATGTATTGTTTTCTTTTGTAAGCTCATATCTTTTGCCATTTATAATTGCAATTTTTGGTGAATATTCTGTTCCATTTGTACTATCAAATTTTACTATTATGTTTTCTTCTAAATTGAATTCATCTGAAGTTTTGTCCTCATGTTCTTCTTTATAAATTTTTATATTAGATAATTGGAATTCATAATCTTTTACAATGATTAATTCTTCATTTTTTGTAATTCTTCCTGTATTGTCTACTTCTTGTTCTAAAGTATCTGTGTCTAAGTTGTATGGTACATTTACTAATATTTGATATTTTTTGTTTTCTTCTACTTTTACATTTATCTTATTAGTACCAACTTTTACTGCTCCTTGTTGTATATAATTTGTTCCTTCTGAATTTTCATTTTCTTCCTTATTTTCAGTAATTATATATTCTCCTGTTCCTGTTATTGCTTCATCAGAATCTACTATATCAAATGATATATTTAATTCTGATTTTTCTAAGTCTTCTGTTAATGTCCAGT
The DNA here is from genome assembly GCA_948468685.1 of uncultured Clostridium sp. Lineage (GTDB taxonomy): Bacteria > Bacillota > Clostridia > TANB77 > CAG-508 > CAG-269. The sequence goes on from CAOKJC010000079.1 coordinate 5,196, forward strand.
TTTCAATTTGAGGTTGTGTTTTTAACACTTCTACTTTAACTGATTTGTTTAAATCAATTTTTTCTTCATTTATAAGAGTTAGTTTTTCAATTGCATATTCTTTTACACCTTTTATGTCTCCTACATTTAATTTAACTTCATATAAATTTTGTTCATTTCTTACTGCTTCATACTCTTTTCCACTAATAGTTATTGTTTTAATATCAATATTATAAGTTACATCAATATCTAAACTTATTGTTATTTCTTCATTTCTATTTGGATAATAATTATTTACGCCTATCTCTCTTACTGTTGCTTCATATTCTATGGTTTTTTCTATCTTTTTAATTAAAAGACTTAAGTCTGTTACTGTTATTTCTCCATCATTATTCATATCAGCGTTTTCTAACTTCTCTTCTGGTAATTCTTTTGAATGTATTAAATGTAATTGCAATAAACTTACATCTGCATAATTTATTTCTCCATCATCATTTAATTCACCTTTTGTAGAAAAGTTACTTACTGCATAAATTACTCCTAAAAACACTATTAATAATAAAGCAGAAATTACACTTATTCTGAAAATATATTTAAGTTTACTTTTATTATTTTTTAAATGCTTTCTTCTCATAATCTAATTAACCCCTCATTTCTTATATTTTTTCTTAGCTTTTACAACTTGTAAAATAATTTTAAAAATAAACTAGTCTCTCTATAAATCTAAAAGTCCTATTAATATTAGTTTTAGTTGTGCTAAATCATTTATTGTAGCTTCATTATCATTATCTATATATGCTGCCTTTAGTTCTATTCCAGTCAAACTCTCAGAATTTATAAGATGTAATTTTAATTTTGCAATGTCATTTATTGTGATTTTTGTGTCTCTGTCTATATCTCCAATTACTATTAAAGTATATTGTAAGGTTTTTCCTACTTTTATTTTTACACCTGTTGAAATAATTTCATTATCTGTCATTGTGTTTCCATATTCATCTATAAATACCATTTCATTATCTGTTGTTACATTTTCTTTAAATTGCTTTATTGTTGTTTCTGGTAAAATTCTTAATATATAGTTTTGTTCTATTTTATATTTATTTGATGTGATTTTATCTGGTTTGTCTGGCTTTTCAGGAACATCTGGTATTTCTTCTTGGTCTTCTATTATATCTATTTCTACTTTTGCTTCATTTATTTGTATATCTGCTTTTCCTTCTGAAGATACTACATCTGTTATTTTTATTTCTGTTTTTCCTGCTTTTAAATCTTTTTTGGCTTTTAAATCAATTTTTACTATATCCTCTGGTGAAATACTTCCTGCTTTTTTTATTGCTACAAATTCTCCTGTTTCTTTATTATATTTTAGCTGTTCCCAATAATTTTGACTTTTAAAGTCTTTTTCTAATACTTCTTCAAAGATATTTTTGTCATATACCAGTGTTGCTTTATAAGCATTTATACCTTTTCCTATTTCATTGTATTTGTCTAAGCTAAATGTAATTGTTAGCTCTTGTTGGTCTTTTATTTCTGTTTCTGTACTACTAACTTTTGCTTCTAGTTTTATTGTGTCTGCTGTAACTAAATTGTATGTTAATAATAATAATATCACCATTATCATTGTTATACTGATTATTATTTTTTTCTCTAATAATCTTTTTTTACTTTCTTTCATAAATACTTACCTTCCCTTTTTATATTATTTTTAGGTTTTTTAAGGTTTTACCTATAACCCTTTTATTTACTTTTCTTTATTTTTTATAATTAAAGAATAACATTTATATTATAACAAATCTCGCTATAATTTTCAATTATTTTTTTGTATTTTTTGTATTTTTTTATAGAATAATATCGATTACAAATAGTATTTTTTAGTAAGTTAAAATACTTATATACCAAAAGTGGATTGAAGACTTAATCTTCAATCCATTTTTTCTATTTTCCATAATAACTATCTAACATTATTTGTTTAATCTCTTCAACTAATGGAACTCTTGGATTTGCTGTTGTGCATTGATCTTCAAAAGCTCTATCAGCAAGAACATCTAATTTTGCTAAAAATTCTTGTTCTTCAATTCCTGCATCTTTAAATGATTTTGGAATTCCTAAATTTTCATTCAATTCTTTTATTCTTTCTACTAAACTATTAACTCCATCTTCTACTGTATCTGCTTTTAATCCTAATTTTTTAGCTAATTGACTATATTTTTCATCTGCTATATAATATTCATATTTAGGGAATGATACAAATTTTGATGGTTTACTTCCATTGTATTTTACTACATATGGTAATAGTATTGCATTTATTCTTCCATGTGGCATATGGAATTCTGCTCCTATTTTGTGTGCTATTGAATGGCTTACTCCTAAAAACGCATTTGTAAATGCCATTCCTGCAATTGTACTTGCGTTATGCATTTTTTCTCTTGCTAGTTTATTTGTTCCATTGTTATATGCTTCTTCTAAATAGCTCATTACTATTTCAATTGCTTTTTCTGCTAATCCATCTGTATAGTCTGATGCCATGTTTGATACATATG